>JANXUL010000100.1 GCA_025356235.1 Bacteroidota bacterium | reverse complement strand
TGCCGTGTATATGCCCCAACAAATTGAATTTTTAAATAACCAATATCCTTACCCGGCTAAGCCACGTAATCAGTGGGAACTCGGATTTGGTGCTGGTGTTAGCTCTGTTACCGGCGATATGAGATCAGATCCCGGATTTGGGGGTACTATTACCCTGAGAAAGGCCGTTAACCACGTTTTATCGATCAGAGCTGGCCTTACCGGCATGCTTAATTCAGGTTATCCAAGTCTTTATGGAACCAATATTGGCCAGGTTGCTTACAAAAACCAGACACACCAGTTTAGTGTTGATTTCATTGGTTCACTGAATACATTGAGTCATTACAGAGGTAATCCAAAAACCAATGTTTATGTATTACTTGGTTATAGCCTGAATGCGGCCAGGGTGCTTTATAAGAATCCGAATGGTGCGCAACCGGGTGGATATTCTATTTTCTATGGCCTCAACAATCCAAATAGCCAGGCCGGTACTATTACTACACTTGGGGGTGCAAAAATTAATGAAAGGCATGCATACACATTATTCCATGGCCTTAATGTAGGTGGTGGTATTGCTTTCAAACTAAATAATACCGTTAACATTGGCTTAGAACAGAAATTCACTTTCTCTGCTCCCGGATATGATTATCTGGATGGATGGAAAGGTGGTAACAGTAATGATTACTATTCCTTTACCAGTGTTCGTCTAAATGTAAACCTTGGCAATACTGCCAGAAGAGTACAGCCTTTATGGTGGATCAATCCTAACAATTATGTTTACAATGAGTTGAATATGCCTAAGCATATGAAACTACCTAAAGTAGTTTTACCTGATGGTGATGGAGATGGTATAACTGATCAGTTTGACCTTGAGCCAAATACACCAAGAGGTTGCCCGGTTGATTCTCATGGTGTTTCTAAAGATACAGATGGCGATGGTGTACCTGATTGCCGTGATAAAGAAATATTGACTCCGTTGAAATGTTTCCCTGTAAACAGCGATGGTGTGGGTACTTGCCCAGAACCTGCTTGTTGCAAAGAAATCAGAGACATGCTTGCTAATATGAAGCCTGTTGACAAAGCAGCAGATTGTACCATAGGAAGTTTACCAAGTGTACAGTTTAAAAACAATGCTAAATTGTCAAGAGCAGCTGAATCAGTATTGGCCAATGCAGCAGCAACTATTAAAGCCAATCCAAATTGCAGGGTGAAAGTGATTGGTTATGGCACATCAAGCAAAGCAGCCCAGCAGTTAAGTTGGGAAAGAGTGAACGCAGTAATCAAATACCTGGTTGAAAAGCAGGGTATTTCTGAAAGCAGGTTATTATTTCAATACGGTAATGACGGTGATTCAAACACTGTAGACCTGCAAGGAACAACAGAAACAGGACCTACTACAGTTCCTGCACCACATCCAAATTTGAAAAGCTAATATATAAATCTCTCTCGTAAGCGGTTATTGGTAGTCAGTTTATAAAAGTCCGGTCTTGTAAAGAGACCGGGCTTTTCTGTATGTATGAGAATATGATTAAAATCAAGAATAGCGCACTGAAAATATTTCTTCCTTATGCAATAGATTATTTGAAATAGATGATACTGGCTTCAGTTCTGCTTGGATCTGAATATAAGGATAGAGAAATCATAACCAAAGCCCGGTATGTTTGCATTGGTCTGATCTTTTGCAAAATTTGGGGTAGTAGAATGCCCTTATCTGTATGGTAAGTTATAAGGGTTTCTTTTTTTACATAAAATTATACAGAAGCAGAAGTATTAATAAGGCAATAAAAAATCCCACAATTTAGTGGGGTTAAGAAATTAAATGCATTGGTTTATCCTAATCAATGCTTCTTTTACCAAAAATCAGGGAAAGAAGGAATAAAACAATAAACAAAAAGAATAAAATTTTTGCGATGCCTGCAGCACTGGCTGCGATACCGCCAAATCCGAAAACAGCCGCAATTATGGCGATGATAAGGAAGGTGACTGTCCAGCGTAACATAATGATAAATTTATAAATGAATATTTTGTTGACTCATTAATCATGTAAAAATCATACCTCATTTTATAAGACTTCTGCGCAAAAAAATCTACAAACAAAGAAGTAAATCAATGGCATACCGTTTTAACCATTAGAGGAAACATGGAGTGTATGAAACGGGGTCAGAAAATAGTTAACGACGTTATTAAAATCCTCTGCGGTTGCGTATTATTACCTGGAGTAGATGTAGATATAGAGGCTCTTCAATATTATTTATTGAAAAGGAAGGTTATTGAATAATGAATAATTTCATTGATGCCCAACCGTAATTTCCCTGTAATCGGACCTGTAATCGGACCGAAAGCAAGTTCGTAGTAAAATGCCCCTTGTAAAAATCTCTTATACGATTGTATTTCAAAGGCATCGATACGTAACTATCAGGTAGATAACTTACCGAGAAATAAATTGTAAAGGAAGCGCTTGAATCTTTAGCCCCCGGGCTTCTATATATCCATAGTAATTGGTCATTACTCTTTATGTAATGGTCAATCCTATGCCTTTTCCGCGATATCGAGTTTGTGTAGGAAGACGTTAAAAAAAATTTGAAATATTTTTTCAATAAATTGATTGTCAAAGCCCATACCATTATCAATAATTAAGATTTCGTAATACTTTTTCGCTTTTTATTGTTCCACAAAACAGGTATCGGTATCTCTTCTTTTATTTGACAAGTAATTTTAATTACTAATTTTTTATACGGTTGCCCATATACATATATCCCGCCCAGCTAAATCAGGAATATTAGCGACCATACAATAGCTATATACGGGAACTGATTTTTCACTTTGCTTAATATTCATAACAACGTTAATACAATATGTAGAAGGATTTCCTCAGGCTGGGATATGTGGAATACATTCGGGGAAAACAAAAAAATATATATGATTAATAATCAATTAGTTAGGATTGTAATGGTAAGCTGAAAAATTTGGAGTTGAAATTGCTTATTATATAAGTGTAATTATTCATCATACAGTAATTATTCTTTAAAAGACTAACCATGCTACATCAATCGCAACTCCAGAAACAATCCTGCAGAATACTGCCACAACAAATACAAATGTTGGGTATTTATCACCTTAATACTTTGCAGCTTGATCAAAGAATCAAAGATGAGCTGGATGAAAATCCTTTATTGGAAAACTCCAACGAAGATGATTATCTGGAAAATACGCAGGCAGAAAATGACCAGCCCCAGGAATACCAGGACTGGGAAGAGTATGGTTATGAAGATATACCAGATTATAAAGTAGAAAATGAAAGCTTCATTCATAGTAATAACGTTAATATACCTATGAGTGAGTTTGTTGATTTTCGGAATTTGCTGAAACAACAACTGGTTAATCTTACTTTATCAGAAGAAGAAGTTATCGTGGCCGAATACATTATTGATTGCCTGGAAAACAACGGTTTTTTAGAAAGAAACCTGTTTGATATTGCTGATGATATCTCTTTTTCACAAAAGCTGTATGTTGAAGAGTCTGTTATTGAAAAGATCTTGTTTAAGATACAAAATCTGGAACCCTTTGGTGTTGGATCAAGGAATATCCAGGAATTCTTATTAAAACAGCTTGCACAACAGAAGAAATGCCCTATTGTTAAAAAAAGCCTTCAACTGGTTGCGGATTTTTATTCAGAACTGCAGAAAAGAAATTTCGATAAAATTTATGCAGGCCTAGGTATCGATGAAGAAGAATTGCCCATCCTGTTAAAGCATATCAGCGGACTTCAGTTGAAGCCGGTGAATGAATCAAGTCAAAATGGGTTAGTAAAAGAAACGATCATCCCTGATTTTATACTTACAGTAGATGGAGAAATGGTAATGGTTGAACTGTACAAACAAAAGTCACAAGGTTTGCATATTAATGAATCCCTGATGAACTCTGTAGAGCAAACCGAAGGAAAAACGGCTGAAGAAAAATCTAGCTTACAATATTTAAAAAGTAAACTTACATCTGCACTATGGTTTGTAAATGCTATAAAGCAGCGGGAAGATAATATGTTGCGCATCATCAGGGCCATAGTGAAAAAGCAAAAACAATTTTTCCTTATGGGCGATGCTACCTACATAAAACCTATGATTTTGAAAAATATTGCTGATGAAGTAGGCCTTGACATATCTACTATTTCAAGAGTTACCTGTAACAAATATATTGACACGCCCTTTGGCTATATCCTTTTGAAAAATCTCTTTACAGAAGGCATCATTAATGAAGAAGGGGTATCTGTAAGCAATAAAGTAGTACAGATAAAATTGAAAGAGATCATTGATGCGGAAGACAAGGAAAATCCATATAATGACCAGCAACTGGTGGCATTATTACATGAAAGAGGTATAAAAATAGCACGCAGAACAGTAGCAAAATACCGGGATATTCTTAATGTACCTGTAGGTGATATGCGAAGGTTATGGGCAAAAGCCATTTAATAGGAATAATGTTTTAAATTTAAGTTCTAATATATACCAATCTATGAGTAAAGTATTGATAATTGATGACGATCTGGATATGTGTCGCTTATTGGAAAGGTTTTTAATCAGAAATAATTTTGATGTAAGATTTGCCCATACCGGTAAGAAAGGCCTTGAAGAATTTAAGAGTTTCTCCCCGGATGTTGTGCTGTGCGATTTCAGGTTGGAAGATACTGATGGAAAAGACCTTTTAATAGAGATCAAAACAATATCCTCATCTGTTCCCGTTATTATAATTACAGGATATAGTGATATTAAAATTGCTGTTGAAGTAATTAAACATGGGGCATATGATTATGTAACCAAACCCCTGTTTCCGCAGGAGATACTGA
>JANXUL010000090.1 GCA_025356235.1 Bacteroidota bacterium | reverse complement strand
CAGGTCTTTTCTTGAAATCACATTATTCCTGAATTGCAGCCTGTTCTGCACATTACGCCTGCTGTTTTCTGAAAAAGCAAAAGGATATACTATAGAAGATCCATTGATATATGAATAAGGCGTCTTCATAGAAAGACCTTTGATAGTGACCAATGAATCTGTCATTGAAACATCTCCTCTTAAACTATCTACTGTAAAACCACTCTTTTCCCTGCCCGATAATGAGGCAAAAGAAGCATTGATTATTTTTCCAGTGTAATCGATATTAGCGGCCTTTGCAGTAATTTTCTGAAGGTTGATATGGTGCATATCAAGACCATTTGTACGGAAAGGACGGGCGATATCGTTATAAACAATATTATCGCCTGATAAACCCAATTCTTTTATATGAAATACCCCTAAAGAATCGCTAACAATTGCATTAATGGCGGTATCAATTCTTATTTTGGCATTATCGAAAGATCGGCGGTTTACAGTAACGCCTGAATTTGACAGGAAAAGTTTATCAGCCTTAATACTGCCGGAAGTTTGCAAGGATGCATTCTCGAGCCGCAGGTCAGAAATAATATCATTTGTATTGATCCCGCTGTTTTCATCCTCATAAACGACATGTGTTTGTACTATATGCGATTTCCCAAGTTTGATAAACGGAAGTGCATAAGGAATACCATTCGCTTTTTGCGCCACGAATGGTAATACTTTCATGTCAAATAGTACGTTTGCCATATCCAAGTTTTGAATCAAAAAACGGTTCCTGGCAATATCAATATTGTCAAATACAACATCCATTCGGCCTATCTGTGTATGTAATACCGTTCCATTGTAAGGATCAATCCATGTAATCTTTGAATGCTGGATATGTATTTCATTCAGTGCAAGAATAAAAGGAGTTGTGTCTTTTTTGGGCGTTAAGGATTTACTGGCAAAGGCATCAATGATAAACTGGTAATTAAATGTACTGTCACCCTTTTTTCTAATGATGGCAACATTCATTTTATCTAATTCTACTTGGTTAATTTCATATCTACCTGTGAGCAATTTAAAAATATTAGTACCTACCCGAAGTCTTTGACCAGACAATAAAGTATCCCCTTGCATATCTCTAACAGTAATCCCATCTGCTTCCACCCATTTTAGCAGGTTATAATCAATATTTTGAATACGAAATTGTCCACCTGTTTTGGTGCTGAGGTAAGCTTCCAATTTACCCCTGATCAGTCTTTTTGCCAATGGGGTCTGAAGAAAAATGAAAAAGATTAAGAGAAGGATAAATAAGGATATCACTATAATTTTAACCCATTTAAGCACTTTGTACATAGTATATTTATCTAAAATATAGATACTAAAAGCATACCACTACTTTAGGTATTCACATATCTGAAATCCCTGTTATAATGGTAGTTTTGTGAAATTAATTCCACATTAATATGTTAAAATTAAGTATTTAAGCTCGGAATAGGTTTTTAATAAGTGTTAGAAACTTGATCACATGAATACGCAGAATCATCTTGGTTTCATAACCACAAAAATTGAGGAGTTGGAAACCGCAGTCTTACACAGTCATAGTAACAACGTGTTGAATATAAAATCTACCCTCGTAAAGACGATGCAGGTTGATGAAAATGGGAATATCTGGTTTACAATCCGCAAACCGCTCCAGGAGATAACACAATTTGAGAGCCAATTTCCTGTAGGTCTGAATTATTATAAAAAAGGCACTTCGTTTTTTTTAAATGTATTTGGCGTAGCCCGTATTATCAATGATCCTGAAGAATTAACCTTTGTGGACATGAATAATCATATTAAAAAAGAAATAGATTCAGATCATGTTTTAGTATGTGTAAAGATCATGAATGCGAATTATTATGAAAAAGAATCTTCTAAAAAAACAAACTGGTTACATAAGTTTAAAAATGCCATTGTTGGAATATTTTTAAATGATGACAATTACTATATGGGCTCTGCCAACGATCATCATCAATTGGCTTAATACTTTTCTTTTATATATACGGTTAGCATTTAAATGAACAACGGGAAGCAATAGGCTTCCCGTTTATTTTATTTTACAGGTCATCATCATTATCAAAGCGATGGATTTTAAATAGAAAATATAATCCGGAAATCAGTTCCCCGATCAATTTCAGAATTAACCTCTATGCCTGCATTATGCGCCTGCAGAATAGCGAGTGTACTTGCCAATCCAAGTCCCATACCATTTCGTTTGGAAGTAAAATACGGTTCGAATAATTTACTTTTGTTTTCAGCACTGATGCCGCAACCATTATCACTAATAGAAACAATAGCCTGGTTATTTTGCAAAAACATGTTGATAGTAATACTCCCTATTTCATCTTTCACCGCTTCTATCGCATTAATAACTATATTTAGAATTGCCGTCTCAAGTTTCGGACTATCTGCTTTAATAATGCAGTTTTCCTCAGAATTGGAGAAGGTAAGACGGATTTTACGCAACATAACCCTATCCTGCACAGAATTAATTACATTATCCAGAACCGTTAAAATCTGAACAGGTTGAAAATTCATGTCTGCCGGCCTTGAGCTTTGTAAAAGTTCCGTTATCAGGTCATTGATCCGCTTTCCATTTCTTTGGATAATTTCCAGATAGACTTTTTCATCTCCACCCGTCATTTGTTCGAACAGATTTTCTACAGATAGGTTGATATTGTTGAGGGGATTGCGAACCTCATGTGCAAGTGTTCTTATGAACCTCCCGGATGCTGCTAATTTTTCGGCTTGCAAAGTGGCTGTTTCGGCTTTTTTTAAGCTTGTAATATCATGTATGATCCCTTGTATATAATTATTTTCATCACTATCATTCTCAATAGAAGCAGTAATCAAACAGGTTCTGATGGATTTTTCTTTTGTCAGGAGTTCTGTTTCGTAATTTTCTATTTCACCACCTTCAAGTAAAGTATCTAAAAAAAATTGCTTGCTTTTTTCACTGGCAAAAAAATCAGTCATTTTTTTACCAGTGCAATCTTCCACCGTAATTTCCAGGATATCTGTAACTGCATAATTAATATTCAAAATAGTAGTGTCGTGCGAAGCCAGAAAAATAATGTCTTTTGACTTTTCGAAGATATTCCTGTATTTCTTTTCACTATCTCGGAGCTTCTGCAGGCTGTTCATCCGCTCGAGGGTGTAACGGATGGTTCTTTCTAACTTCTCTTTGTCCAGCTCAGCTTTTATCAGGTAATCAAATGCCCCTGCTTTTGTAGCTTCAATGTCTATTTCATAATTTCCCCTGCCAGTTAACAGGATTACAGGTGTAGTACAGTTCCTGGAATGTATATCTCTTATAAGGTCTATACCGTTTTTAATACCCAATCGGTAGTCAGAAAAACATATCGTATAGTTATTATTGCACAATTCATCTACCGCATCACTATAACGGTGAATCCATTTTACCTCACATTCCCATGCAGTTAATTCCTTAATATAATCATTAATGAAAATAAAATCATCCTCATCATCTTCTACTACAAGAATATTAAGTAATTGCGGCGAATTAGGCATATGAAGGTTGATTGTTAGGCAAAATTATGGAGAACTTACTGCCTTTTAGGGGTTTACCGGATGCAAATATCCAGCCATTATGATTACTCACAATTTTTTTGCAGATACTAAGCCCTATTCCTGTTCCGGGGAATTCGAACTTTCCCTGCAGGCGCTGAAATAACTGGAATATCTTTTCAGCATATTGTTCTTCAAATCCAATCCCGTTATCCGTTATCGTAATCAAATGATATTCCAATGAAGAACTCAATTGGTATTCCTGTTTCATCTCACCGGTTAGCTTTTCTTCCGCTATATTAATAACAGGTACAGTATCTTTTTTACGGAATTTAATCGCATTGCTTAAAAGATTAAAAAACAGTTGCGACATCTGTGCCGGGATTGCCTCTATAACCGGCAATGACGATACCGTAACCTGTGCACCTGTTTCTTCTATGTCAAGGTCCAGGTCGGTTAATACTTTATCGATAATAAGTGAAAGAGGCACTTCTTCCGGAGGATATTTGTTTCGGCTTATTCTTGAAAACTCCAGCAGGTTATCAATAAGGTTACGCATATTCTCTGTAGACGCGATAATACGGTTGATATCTCTTTTCCCATCCTCGTCTAATTGCTCGGAATATTTGTTTTGCAAGCGTTGACTGAAGGTGGATATTTTACGTAGCGGCTCCTGCATATCATGCGAAGCAACATACGCGAACTCTTCAAGTTCTGTATTCGATTTGTTTAGTTCTTCAATCTTTTTCTCTAAAATTTTTTCATAGCTTTTCAGTTCTGTCACATCCCTTGTGGTGCCTATTATTTTTTCAATTGCTTTCTCATTGTTCCTGATGATCCTGGCATAAGTAGATAGTACCTTACTAACATCCTCAGCATCTTTTATTTCATATTCTACTGTGTAGTGGTCTTTATCTTCCAGGAAAACTGCAATTTGTTCTTCATTTTTCCGAAAACTTACATCACCTATATGCTGCTGATATAATTCTATATTGACAGGCAGATGCTTCGCTTTATTTTCATCATATCCGAATATTTTATACATTCCTTCTGACCAGGATATTTTATCGCCGTTCGGTACGCTTTCCCATGTTCCAAAATTGAGAAAGGTTTCATTCGATTGCATCATTTCTTTATAATCAGACAGGCTTTTGATGCTTTGTTCCTGTAAAGTAATATCCCTTGTAAGGCCAATTATCCGCCGCATTTTTCCTTGTTCGTCATATTCAATCCTTCCATGCTCACTTACAGTAAGGATATTTCCTTTTGCAGTTTTGAGGTGATATTTATGACGGTAGGAATCTTTTAATTGATCTGATTTAAACCTTCTTTCAAATTCTTCGTATGCATCGTCTTTTAAAACATATTCACCCTCAAAAGTATTACTGGGCTCCACATGTTCCGCGTCATCAATTTCTAATAACTGGTACATGCCTTTTGTCCAGAATACTTTGTTCGTTACGATATCCCACATCCAAAAACCAAATTTGAGTATAACTTCAGCATCATTAATCAGATCATCTGCTGTTTTGTTTTGCAATACGGGAACAGCTGTTTTTATTGAGTTCTCGAGTTGTATAAAATAATAGGCTTTATGCAGCCTGCTTACTTTTACCCGGTAGTAGGAATGCTTTTTATCTTTTGCAATAAGCCGGTAATGGGTGTCCTTATACGCTTCATTATTATCCTTCATCCCCTTAATCGTATCACTGAAACTTTGCTGATCATCGCTGTTTATCAATGGGTGGATACTATACTTCCAGGTAGCCAGGTCATCCACCGTATAATTAAATTCTTCTGTAAAACGACTGTTTATATATATAATTACATCCGTATCTGAATTATAAAACAACAGAGGTTCCGTTGAAAAAAATGAGAAATTTTTATCAAAAAAATTAATGTCCCCTTGTTTATCGAGAACTTCTTTTATATATGCGAAATCAGACAAGAATGATTCTAACATGATTTCGTTTTATTACTGATTGAACTCATTGTATTGCTTCATTTTATTGTAGAGTGTCTTACGGTCTACATTTAATAATTTAGCAGCCTTACTTTTATTGTAGTTCGCTTTCTTCAGTGCCTGAACAATCATTTCATATTCTGCATCTATGCTGGCTACTTTATACGAGTGTTCATTTACTTCAACAGGTCTGGACTTGCTCACATATCCGGTTTCTTCAATGATATCTGAGTGATAAGTCTCTTTTTTTCCAGAACTGTCTTTTTTTTCTTCTGTCTTGATCTCGCTCTCTGTTTCGGATTCAAGCAGTGTATCAAAAATAAGTTTACTATGATTTACCAGTTCAAATGGCAGGGCAGTAACGCCTACCATAGGGCCATCACTCAATAATGCTGAACGCTTTACTACGTTCTTCAGTTCGCGCAGATTACCCGGCCACAAATAAGTTTTAAAAATTTGTTCAACTTCTGGTTGAAACCCTTCTACATGTTTATCCAGTTCACGGTTGGTTTGTTCCAGGAAAAAGAGAGCAAAAGTCATAATATCATTTTTCCTTTCACGTAATGGGGGAACATTTATACTGAATTCATTGAACCGATGATATAAGTCTTCCCTGAATTTGCCTTTTTTAGTGGCCTCCCATAATTTTTCATTACTGGCTACTATAATACGTATGTCCAGATCTATATCTTTATTACCCCCTATTCGGCGCATTTTCCGTTCCTGCACAACCCGTAAAAGAGAAACCTGCACATCATAAGGCAGGTTAGCTATTTCATCAAGGAAAACAGTTCCTCCATTCGCCAATTCAAGACTACCAACTTTTTGATTTAAGGCACCTGTGAATGATCCTTTTTCA
>JANXUL010000068.1 GCA_025356235.1 Bacteroidota bacterium | reverse complement strand
CAATAATTTTAGAACCTAAACCGATTGCGATGCGTTATAAAAATTGCTTGTCCCTGTTTTTCCTGTTCTCAGCTTTTATTTCCTGTAAGAATGGAAATAATACAACGGTAACCTCTGATACCGCCCAAACAGATGGCCACCCCTCCTGGATCATGCAGGGTAATATCTATGAAGTAAATGTGCGCCAATATACCCCAGAAGGCACATTCAAGGCATTTGCCAAACACCTTGACCGTTTAAAAGAGATGGGCGTACAAACATTATGGTTTATGCCTGTTAACCCCATCAGTAAAACAGAAAGAAAGGGTACATTAGGTAGTTATTATGCCATCTCGGATTATACTGCCATCAACCCGGAATATGGTACTATGGACGATTGGAAAGCCCTTGTAAAACAGGCACATGACAAAGGATTTAAGGTATTGATCGATTGGGTGCCTAACCATACGGGTGCCGACCATTACTGGCTAGAGAAACATCCTGATTTTTACGTACGCGACAGTTCGGGCAAAGCGGTTTCGCAATTCGACTGGACCGATACCCGTAAACTGAATTATGCCAATGCAGCATTACGCGATACGATGATCCGACAGATGAAATTCTGGATAACCGAAACCGGTATTGATGGGTTACGTTGCGATTATGCCGTTGGTCCAACCCGTAGTTTCTGGAAAGACTGCATAAGAGAATTGAAAGCTACCAAGAACGTATTCATGTTAGCGGAAACGGATAGTGCCTGGCTACATGAAGTAGGGTTTGATGCCACTTATGCCTGGCCAGAATTTAATATGATGAAACTAATAGCTGCTGGTAAAAGAAAAGCATCGGCCATGGATAGCGTACTTGCTTTCACAGATACAACACTCGCTAAAAATGCCATGCGCCTTTTCTTTACCAGTAACCACGACGAGAACAGTTGGAACAAAGCCGATTTTGCAACCATGCCGGGAGCATCCCATGCACCTTTTGCCGTGTTAACACAAACCATGAAACGCAGTATACCGCTTATTTACAGCGGGCAGGAAGAACCTGTTTTGCGCGCCATCAGTTTTTTTGAGAAGGATACTATGAATTTTTCTAAATATGAGAGGGCAGGCATGTACAAACAACTGCTCGAATTACATACAAATAACCCAGCGCTGGCGCCCAATGCTTCTTTCAAAAAAATAGTTACAGACAAGGATGATAATGTGTACGCTTTTTACAGGAAGTCGGGTAAACATTCTGTGCTGGTGGTTCTCAATCTCAGTAACCAGGCCCTGCAAGCTACCATCAGTGATAATGATCTGAAAGATTTTAGTGCAGAAAGTGAATATCATTTTATGGGAGAGAAGGGTGTAATGAAACGGGTGCCTGCTAAATACAACCTTACACCATGGGGTTATTCGGTGGTTGTTGAATAATGATTGGATTAACCGTAAGGGTTTCAGAATTTCCCCGTCTCTATAAGCCGCAGATACAATGCAGTTAAACAGTATGGTATCGGCGGTTTATTCTTTTTACCTTGTAGAACCAAAACCAATCCTATGGCTGTAAAAGTCATTTACAAGCATACAATCGCCACCCGCTGGATGCATTGGATTAATTTTCCAGTGTTAACTATCATGATCTGGAGCGGCATGCTTATTTATTGGGCTAATGATATTTATCAGATCAAGATCGGTAATAGCGTATTGATAAAATTCTTTCCTGAATGGTTTTACACAAAACTGCATATTCCTTACCGCTTATCTGAGGGCATGGCTTTTCATTTTGTGTTTATGTGGTTGTTTATCATCAACGGCTTGTTATATGTTACTTATACTGGGGTATCGGGTGAATGGCGTTATCTCTTGCCAAAGAAAGGCGCATTCAAAGAATCCTGGCAGGTATTATTGCATGATTTACATATTCGCAAAACGGCTCCGCCACAATCTAAATATAATGCTGCACAAAGGGTAGCCTATACCATGATCATCATTATGGGTTTTGGCTCTCTCATTACCGGCCTCGCTATTTACAAACCGGTTCAGGTGCAATGGCTGATGACCCTTTGCGGCGGATATGAAGCAGCCAGGCTGGAGCATTTTATACTTACAGTAGGGTATGTACTGTTTTTCCTGATACATATTTTACAGGTAATCAAGGCGGGATGGAATAATTTCCGCGCCATGGTTGCCGGTTTTGAAGTGATCAAAGAAAATAAAAATGCTCAAAACAAATAATTATGAAAGAAATACTGGTTGATGAAGTCGCCGCCAAAAAATACAAACGTAAAAGTATCATTGCTTTTATTGTATTTTTTGCATTGATCGCTCTCGCCTGGACAGGCTGGAAATGGCTTGTGAACCAACCCAGGGATAATGGCATCCGGGGCGGCATCCAAAAACCCTTACGCAAAGTGCTCGACCTGAATGAAGAAGTGTACAGCGGTTTATACAGTACTAAACACCTGATAAAAGAATATCCCCGTTCAGCCGCTGCCAAAAAAGCAAGGGTGAATGGCGATGTGGGACTTGGGCCCGACCTGTTTGATCCGGCCGCATGGCGGTTACAAATTGTAAAAGCAGGCGGGGATACTTTATTTCTTACACTTGATGATATTAAAAAACTCCCTAAGATAGATGTGGTATTTAATTTCAAATGTATAGAAGGCTGGAGCCAGATAACCTGGTGGAGCGGGGTTCGCTTTTCTGAGTTGGCCAAAAAGTATGGTTTGGATGTGGAAACCCAAATGAAATATATTGGCATGAACACGCCCGATGAACAATATTATGTGGGAGTTGATATGCCCAGTATGATGCAGCCGCAAACCATACTTTGTTATGAACTCAATGGAAAACCGTTGCCCATGAACCAGGGCTACCCATTACGGTTGATCATCCCGGTGAAATACGGGGTGAAACATTTAAAAAGGATTGGCACGATTAGTTTTTCCAATACCAGGCCACCCGATTATTGGGCAGAGAAAGGATACGATTATTATACGGGTTTGTAAATGAAGCAGGGACGTTGATAGAGTAAGGAGATGAAATTTTCTTTCAGACTTCCGGACTTCCAGACTTTACCTCTTCTTATCTTTGCACTATGAACCGCACCCAACTTGTTGCGCAGATACGGCAAAAACAAAACTATCTCTGTGTAGGACTGGATACAGATATTACCCGGTTACCCCAACACCTTCAATCGAATCCCGATGCCGTCTTTCAGTTTAATAAAGCGATTATAGATGCTACGAAAGAATACTGCGTAAGCTATAAAATCAATACCGCTTTTTATGAGTCGCAGGGTTTGAAAGGGTGGGAGGCTATGGAAAAAACGGTTCACTATATTCCCGATACCCATTTAAAAATTGCCGATGCCAAACGAGGTGATATTGGCAATACCTCTACACATTATGCTAAAACATTTTTTGAAGTATTGCCATTCGATGCAGTAACGGTTGCCCCTTATATGGGCGAAGACAGTATTCGCCCGTTCCTAGACTATGCAAATAAATGGACCATTATTTTAGGCCTTACCTCCAATGCAGGCAGCAAAGATTTTCAGCAAATGACGCTTACCAATGGAAATGAAAAACGATTGTATGAAGAGGTTCTGCAAAAGACAGCATCCTGGGGCACAACGGAAAATAGTATGTTCGTAATAGGAGCCACACGCGCTGAAGAACTGGGTCACATACGTTCTATTATTCCGGATCATTTTCTCCTGGTACCAGGTTTAGGCGCACAAGGTGGCAGCCTGGAAGAAGTATCTAAATATGGATTGAATAAAGATTGTGGCTTACTGGTAAATGCCAGCCGAGCTATTATTTTTGCCGGCAAAGGGGAAGATTTTGCAGAACAGGCAAAAATTGTTGCACAAAAATACCAATCAGAGATGGCCAATTATGTATAATTTTTTTGAAACAAATAAGGAAATAGGGCAAGCCATGGGCAACATAGAATTACGCTATTGATTTTTTTGTTCTAACCTATAAATCTATGTGTTTCAAAAATTCGCTTTCATTAAACCAGCCAATTTCCCGGCCCATACAGCATATGCCTTTCCGGAATAATGCAATTGGTCACTGGCCAGGAGCGAACTGTCTTTTTGGACTTTTCGTGTTTCTTCGGTGATATTAATGAAATGTGTTTTGGATTTTTTAGCTGAAGATTCGCAGATTGTGTTAAAAGCGTCAATCGCCTCACTTATTTTTTTATCACTTTTTTTTACAGCAAAAGGGGTAACACCCCAATCGGGAATGGATACCACAAATACCCGGTTAGGTTGTTCTCCGCTGAGATGAATGGCTTTTCGCAGAAGAAATGCAAAGTCAGTTGCAAATTCATCAATAGACAAATTCCGGTATTGATTGTTCACGCCAATCAGCAGCGTAACAAAATCGTATTGCTCATTTAATTTTGTATGCAGGATATGTTCGGCAAGTTCAAAACTTGTCCAGCCTGTTTCAGCCACTATCTCCGGGGCATGAACATGCAACCCCGTTTGTCTAAGTAATTGTACGGTTTGATAAGGAAAGCTTTCATGTAAAGGAACAGATTCACCAATGGTATACGAATCTCCTAATGCTAAAAAGGTAAAATGGTGTTTACTCATAACGCGGGTGAATGTAACTGCTAAGTTACGCTAAGAAAACCCTTTGCGAGTCTTCGTGCCCTGGTATCTGTGCGGTTAAAAATGATCTTTCAGTATTTCATAAAACCTATATACATCTTCAAAACTGCAATATAAAGGCGCAGGAGCCACCCTGATTACACCCGGTTCACGAAAATCAACTACAATACTGCTTTCAATCATCTTATCATGTATCTCTTTACCCCGTTCTTTAAAATACAATGATAATTGGGCCCCGCGGGCTTCACTATCTGCCGGTGTAATGATCTCGAAATTAATATTGGGCAATTGATGTAACAGGTATTCCAGGTAAGCAGTTAACTGTAAACTTTTAGCCCTTAATTTTTCTATGCCGGCTTTATCAAACAATTCTAAAGATGCTTTTAAACAAACTGTATTAAATACCTGTGCCGTACTTATATTCCAGCCTCCGGCATTGGGTTTAGGCACGAAACCTTTTTCCATTTTAAACCTTGTCTTCTCATCATTACCCCACCAGCCACCTAATCTTGGCGTGCGCACATCATTGCCAAAATATTCATGTACATATACACCCCCAATAGCACCCGGCCCGCCATTTAAATATTTATAACTGCACCATACGGCAAAATCTACTGCCCAGTCATGAAGTTGCAATGGTACATTACCTATAACATGTGCCAGGTCAAAACCTGCAATGGCATTTACTTCATGTGCCGCTTGGGTAATGCGTTTCATGTCAAATAACTGGCCCGTATAATAATTTATGCCACCGAACATAACCACAGCCAGGCTTTCGCCGTGGGCTTCGATTGCTGCCACAATATCTGTAGTATGCAATATTTTTTCTCCTTCTTTCGGGGCAATTTCAATGATAGTGGTAGCAGGATCAAATCCAAAATGCCTTACCAGCGTTTCTATGGCATATTGATCGGATGGAAATGCACCAGCTTCCATCATGATCTTGAAACGTTCTTTGGTGGGGTGGTAAAAACTCAATAACATTAAATGAAGGTTTACCGTAAGGGTATTCATTACAGTTACTTCATCTTCTTTGCATCCGGCTATCCTGGCTAAAGAGGCTTTCAGGTAATCATTATAATATAACCAGGGATTGGTACCGCCAAAATAGCCGCCAACGGCTACTTCTTTCCAACTGTTTAATTCAGTCTGAACAGCCGCTTCAACGTTTACCGGCTGCAATCCCAATGAGTTTCCGCAGAAATAGATCGTATCCTTATCATTCTTTTTAGGAAAATGGAACTGCTTTTTAAAATCTGCCAGCTCATCAGCCGCATCTGCCTGCCTGGCAAAATCAATAGTTGTAGTAAAAACGGGGTGCATGTAAATTGTTTACTGCAAAGTAAGCAGGATTTAGCAATTTAAAACTTTCGCGCTTACCCCTATAGTGAAAACTCTGATGAGAAATAAACACCAATAATCATAGTTGCTATTTACTGCGGAGCAGCAGAAGGACAGAGATTTTCGCAGAGAATTTGTTTTTTTTTGATAAATGGTTCATTATTTCATTCTGTTTGCTTTATTTTCATTGCTTCCAAAAAACATAAACTACTGCTATGAGAAATATTCGGCTTACCCTTCTGTTTTTATTTGTTACCTTTTTGTCATTCGCACAGAACGTGCCCGTAACTAAAGCCAATTACCAATTGGCTGCCCGGTTTTCATCTAAAAAATTAGAGAAGCTGATCTTTAGTACAAGCGTTGATCCGCATTGGCTGAAGAAAAGCGACCGTTTTTGGTATATGTATGAAACCACGGAAGGTAAAAAATGGTATATCGTTGATCCTGTAAAAGGGGAGAAGAAAGTATTGTTTGATAATGCCGACCTTGCAGCCAAGATTACCAGGATTGTGAAAGATGCATTTGATGCACAGCACCTGGGGTTGGACAGTATGCGTTTTATCAAAGACGAAAACTGGATACAGTTTGAAGTAAAAAGTACACAGGAAATAGAAAAGAAAGATACCACCGCCAAAAAAGGCACCCCGCCGGTAAAAGAAAAAAAGACTTTCTATTTTGAATATAACCTCAGCACTGGTGAACTTACCGAGTTAAGCGAATTTAAAAAACCGAAGCGAAAACCCAACTGGGCCAACATTTCACCTGATGGCAACATCGTTTTATTTGGACGTAATTACAATCTTTTCTGGATGGATAAAGATAATTACGAGAAAGCTTTAAAGAATGAAGATGATTCTACCGTTGTTGATCATGCCTTCACTAAAGATGGTATGGAATTTTACAGCTATGCATCCGATGGTAATGGAGAAAATAATGTTGATAAGGAAAAGAATAAGAATAAACGTAAACCTGTTTTCGCATTTTGGTCTTCTGATTCAAAACATTTTGTTTTAGAACGAAATGACAGTCGTAAAGTGAAAGATCTTTGGGTAATCAACAGCCTCAGCGATCCACGTCCTACTTTAGAAACCTATAAATACCAGATGCCGGGCGATAAAGAATCGCCGATTGGCCATGTATATATTTTTGATATAGACTCACAAGCCGGAAAGGAAATGGGGCTTTCACTATTTAAAGACCAGAATATTTCCGTTTGGTCAGATCCCGGAAAGATCAATACCCGTGATGATGATTTCAGGCCGCTGAAATGGTTGGGTACCAACGATAAATTCTATTTTACCCGCACCAGCAGGGATTTGAAGAAAGTGGATGTGTGTGTGGCAGATGTGGCAACAGGAACCGTGAAAGCTTTGATAGAAGAACGTTTTAATACATATATCGAGACAAGAAGATTGGGATTGATAAATGAAGGCAAAGAATTTATCCAATGGAGTGAACGCGATGGCTATGCA
>JANXUL010000053.1 GCA_025356235.1 Bacteroidota bacterium | reverse complement strand
AGTTTGATGCGATTACTATGTGGCATGTATTGGAGCATGTGCATGACCTGCATGCATACCTGGAACAATTTCATCAAATACTGAAGCCAGGCGGAAGACTGGTTATTGCGGTGCCCAATTACACCAGTTACGATGCCAAAGTGTACAAGGAATATTGGGCTGCATATGATGTGCCCCGCCATCTCTATCATTTCTCCCCAAAAAGTATGGAGCAATTGGGTAACCGGAAAGGATTTGTATTAGCAGATGCCAAACCCATGTGGTTCGACAGTTTTTATGTAGCCATGCTAAGTGAACAATACCGTAACGAAAGTGGTAATTTAATCGGAGCTGTCTGGAACGGGTTACTCTCTAACCTGAAAGCACTGCGAAATAAGAAAAAGTGCAGTTCAGTAATTTACATCTTTAGCAAGAAATAATTGCTGATAATTTCTTCCCGTGTTACTAATTAAATTTTACTTCAAACATTTTTGGCCAGTTTTTGCCGGTGATAAAAAAACGTTTGCCGATGCTATCATAAGCGATGCCATTTAATACAGATTTATTGATTTGATCATCATCAGAAATAGCCCCGGGTGCATATTTATTCAGTACATATGAAAAATCAGCTTTGGCCAAAACCCTGCCTGTAGCAGGGTCTATTTTTACAATATCATTCTTTGTATAAACATTGGAATAAATAAAACCATTTACATATTCCATTTCATTGATCATTGCGAGAGGGCCGTTATTGTCATAAACACCTACTGACTTAACAACTTGAAAAGTTTCCGGATCCCTAAAATATATATTATTTGAACTGTCATTCATAATCAGGTATTTGCCATCATTTGTCATGCCCCAACCTTCACCAGTATAAGTAAATTCGCCAATTTTTTTAAATGTTTTGAAATCATATACAAAACATTTTTTTTCCTGGTAGGTTAGTTGATAGATCTTACCATTCAACACAGTAATACCTTCTCCAAAATATTCTTTAGCGAGATCTATTTTCTGAATATCTTTTCCTGTATGTAAAGAAACTCTTGCAAGTTTACTTTGCCCATAATTTCCAGTACTTTCATATAATGTGCTGTCATGCCATTCCAATCCTTCCGTGTAAGAACCGGTATTATGGGGGTAAACATTGGTTATGCTATAACTTAATACAGCAGGCACTGTAATGGCATTGGCATCTTCTTTGTTGTCTTCGGTCTTGCTTTTACAGCCTGCCAGCAGGCCCAACAGGAAAATAAGCGTAAGTGTATATTTCATAATAGCAAATTGCGACAAAAATAAGTAAGTTGGAAAATAATATGGTTAAAATTGTTCCGAGAGCAGCCGTGCCACCTTTTCGGCAATAACCGGTGTTAACGCCACCCCCATGCCGTTACAGGCGATGGCCGCGAATACCCCTTCGCTAACCTTTGCCACTAAAGGTGTCTTATCTGCAGTAAAACCCATTATGCCACTCCAATGGTTTTCTATGCTGTATTCATATTTTGGGTGCAGGTGTTCCTGTAAAAAAGATACCAATGCATTTTTCACTACTAAGGAGCCGGAGAGATCAATAGTTTTCTCTTCTTCAAAAGCTGTATTCCTCGCTCCGCCAATAAGTACGCGGTTGCCAAGGTTACGCCAGTAATAAAACCCTTCATCAAAATGAAATGTGCCTTTGAGCGCAAGGCCGTTAATAGGAGAGGTCACGATTACCTGTCCGCGGGCAGGCATAATGTTCAATTCAGGTAAGAGCGTATTGGTAAAAGCATTGGTACAAAATAAAACCTGCTGCGCAGTTAGGTTAATGTGTTTATTGGTTTGAATAAGTATGTGTGAGTGCTGTTTTTCCCACGCCGTTATTTCAATCCCATATAAAATACGGATACCCGCCGCTTGCACTTTTTGCGTAAGTGCCTGAACTAATTTGCCGCTATGCAGTGCTGCTTCAGAGGAATTTTCAATAAGTGCATCAAAACCCTGAAGTCCCATTGCTGCTAACTTTTCATCGCTTTGCTCAAAACTTTTGGTGTTGCCGGTGATGTCTTTTAATAAACAGTTCAGCCAATCTATTTTATCGTTTAACGCATCCCAATGCAGATAGTTTTTATTAATACATTCATAACCGCCGCATAGCTCAAATCCTATCGCGGTATCAGGAAAATGTGCTTTTATTTTTTCAATGCCTTTATAACGCATTTCAACTATCTCAAGCATGGCATCCGTTCCCATGGTTGCTGCATCATGTATCAGTTCTGTGGGGCTGCCGAAGCAGGCAAAACCCGCATTACGTGTTGAGGCACCAAGAGGGGTGGTATTTCTTTCTATAAGGGTAATACGTAGTGCATCATTTTTCTTTTTCAGTTCCAATGCGCTCCACAGGCCCATGAGTCCGGCACCCACAATGAGTGTATCTTGTGGGGCATAGAAGCTTTCTTTCTCCCATATAGACAAGTTCGGCATGGGGCAAATATACTGAAACAAAAAACGGTCGGGACGCTGGTGCGGCCTGACCGTTTTTTGTTTCAGTATGGTCATCTTTTGCAGTAAGGTTCAGGTCGCTTTAGCGCCCCGACCCTTACACATTAAACCTAAAATGCATTACATCTCCATCCTGTACTAAATATTCTTTCCCTTCAATACGTAAACGGCCATTGTCGCGGCAGGCAGCTTCACTGCCATATTTAATAAAATCAACGTAGGCAATCACTTCAGCTTTAATAAAACCTTTTTCAAAATCAGTATGTATCACACTGGCAGCCTGTGGGGCTTTCCAGCCTTTGTGTATGGTCCATGCCCTTACTTCCTGCACACCGGCTGTGAAATAAGTATCCAGGTTCAGTAATTTATAAGCCGATGTGATCAGCCTGTTTAAAGCGGGTTCCTTCATATGATATTCTTCCATGAACATCTGCTTGTCTTCCGCCGCTTCCATTTCGGCTATCTGCGCTTCAATATTATTGCACATCACAATCACTTCAGCACCTTCAGCTTTGGCAGCGGTCTGTAAGGCTTCTGAAAATTTATTGCCGGTATGCATACTCGCTTCGTCCACATTGGCAACATATAATACCGGCTTATCGGTTAATAAAAAAAGATCGGCAACCACTGCTTTTTCTTCTTTATCCAAACCGAGGGTATGTATATTTTTTCCTTTTTCAAGATGAGATTTACAGCGCGATAAAACTTCAAACTCTGCTTTGGCTTTTGTATCGCTTCCCACGCGGGCCATTTTCTCTACTTTCGACCATTTCTTTTCTACACTGTCCAGGTCTTTTAACTGTAATTCTGTTTCAATGATTTCTTTATCGCTGATGGGGTTAATGGCTCCTTCCTCGCGCAATACATTTTCATCTTCAAAACAGCGGATCACATGGATAATCGCATCCACTTCACGGATATTACCTAAGAATTTATTACCCAAACCCTCACCCTTGCTGGCACCACGAACAAGGCCGGCAATATCTACGATCTCTAATTGGGTAGGTACAATGCGGTCAGGAATAACCAGCTCGGCCAGCTTGGTAAGCCTTGCATCCGGTACATCCACTAAGCCCACATTGGGTTCAATGGTACAAAAGCGGTAATTGCTTGCCTGCGCTTTGGCACTATTGCTGACTGCATTAAATAAAGTTGATTTACCCACATTCGGTAATCCCACAATGCCTGCTTGTAAAGCCATCTGAAATACGATTTTAAAAGTAAGAAGTACAAAGTATGTTCCCGGCACTAGCTCATTTATAAGCACCTGTTGCGTCGCACACTTGTAGGTTCCGTCCTTTGCTCATCAAAAAATTGAGCGGCAAATATAGCCCGATTTAGGGCAAATGGCTACAAATTGTCGGAAGGCAGTGATACCACCCATTTCATCAGCCGTAACAAGCTCTCAGGCTAACAGCTGACCCCGGTTTCGAAATTTTAAATTGGTAGCATAACGCTTGCCCGAATTTGTTATTTTCACCCTATAAATCCCTGTTATGGCTTTAAACTACGTTTGGATATTCTTCTTCATCATTGGTTTGTTCATAGCGTTGATCAAACTGATCGTCTTTCATGATTATGAGATATTCAAGAAACTGGTGGAAGGTATTTTTGATTCTTCCAAATCGGCCGTCATGGATATTGGCTTACCCATTGCAGGTGTAATGGTGTTTTTTATGGGGTTGATGAATATAGGTGAGAAAGCAGGCGCCATTAATTTCCTCGCCCGCCTGCTGAACCCCTTTATGAAACGCCTTTTTCCTGAAGTGCCGGAAAAACACCCCGCTATGGGACAAATGGTGATGAATTTCAGTGCCAATATGCTGGGCCTCGATAATGCAGCCACACCGTTCGGTTTAAAAGCTATGGGCAGCCTGCAGGAATTAAACCCATCGAAAGATACCGCGAGTAATTCGCAGATCATGTTTTTGGTATTGCATACCAGCGGGTTAACGCTGATACCCCTTTCTATCATTGCTTACCGTGCCGGTGCCGGCAGTACCAATCCTACCAGTGTATTTGTACCGTTAATGATTGCTACTACTATCGCAACCATTGCGAGTATCATCATTACCGGTATTTACCAACGCCTGCGTTTTGATAAAGTTTTAATCATGTGGCTCACAGGCATTATTGTGGGTATATTATTATTTGCATTTTTTATCAATGGCCTGCCATCGCAGAAAAATATTCCTGTACCCACCTTGCTTACCAAAGAAACGTTTAGTAATGTATTGGGTAATGTGATCCTGTTTTTAATTATCTGTTCTTTTATTGCAGGCGGGTTTATAAAAAAGATAGATGTGTTCGATGCGTTTATTGAAGGTGCCAAACAGGGCTGGGACGTAATTATTAAAGTAATCCCTTACCTCGTAGGGTTGTTAGTGGCCATCCGCGTATTCAGGGATAGCGGTGCTCTGGAAACAATCATCAGTGGTATTACCTGGTGCTTTACTGCTTTAGGAATGAATGGGGAATTTGTGCCTGCTTTACCCGTGGCCATTATGCGTCCATTTAGCGGTGGGGGATCGAGGGGGCTGATGCTTGACGTTTTTAAAACCCATGGTGCGGATAGTTTCATTGGTCAACTGGCATCTACTTTCCAGGGAAGTTCGGATACTACTTTTTATATCGTTGCCCTTTATTTTGGTAGTGTAGGTATTAAAAAAGTACGGTATGCTATTTGGGCCGGCATGTTAGCAGACTTAATAGGGGTGATCTCTGCGGTGATTATTGCCTATATTTTTTTTAAGTAACTTTCTTATAAACTCAAATCAGCCGCATCAATCTGTCTGCTAATAGGTTTACTCCTTCCGAAGCAATTGTTTCAATAGCTGACATATTGAAAATGGATTGTGTAAAAGGGATATGCTTATCAATAATAAACTTAGGTATTTGCGATGGTGCATAATTTAATAATCCTGCTGCAGGGTAAACAGCCAATGAAGTACCTATTACTACAAATATGTCTGCCATACCTGTAATCTCTACGGCTATTTCAATCATGGGTACCGGCTCTTCAAACCAAACTATATGTGGCCGCAACTGCCCGCCATCGGGTGCCCTATCCCCAAGCCGGATATCTTTCTGTATTGGATAAGTTACCGAGGTAATATGTACACTTCGCATTTTAAATATTTCACCATGCAAATGCAAAACATTTGTACTGCCAGCCCGCTCATGTAGGTCATCAATATTTTGTGTGATGATATGCACATCAAAATGTTTTTCCAATGCCGCCAAACCAAAATGTGCAGCATTGGGTTTGGCCCCGGCTACATCTTTTCTCCGCATATTATAAAAATCCAAAACAAGCTTTGGGTCTTTTTTCCAGCCCCTTGGGGAGGCTACTTCGTAAATATCATATCCCTCCCATAACCCATCGCTATCGCGAAAAGTTTTAAGCCCGCTTTCCGCGCTGATGCCTGCACCGGTAAGTACAACGAGTTTTTTCTTTTCCATAAGTATAAAAGTAAGATTAAGCTGATGATTTTCTAATACCCATTTAATATGAACTAATTGTTACCGAAAAATTATTAATAAGTGAAGTGTTCTTTCAATATTATCAAATTAAAAACACACTGTTATCAAATTAATAACAAGTCTTTGTTTATTGTTAATTAAAAAATAAAAGTCAAGGTTTGCGCAAAATATAAATACCAAGAATGAGCTTACTAACTGTTAAAACCTATCTGACTAAACTTATTTTTCTGCTATGCTTATTTACAACTGACCAATTGCTTGCACAGACTATTAAAGGCAAAGTACTGGATGCTGCCAATGGTGAACCTTTGGTGGGTGCCAGTGTATCTGTTGATGGTGCCGGCCTGAAAGAATTGGTTAAACTGGACGGCACTTTTCTTTTCAAAAATGTAAAGCCCGGTAACTATTCAATTAAAGTAGATTTTGTTGGGTATACCATGCAACAGGATTATACAGTGCGTACTGCTGTGGGTCAGGTTCAACAGGTAACCATTGTAATGCAGGAGGGTAGCATGCATCTTGCTAATGTTACTGTAACTGCTGATATTAGCAGGGATAACGATAAATCGGTTCGAAGGCTGGAAAGGATAGCAGAACCAGTAATGAACATCCTCTCTTCCAAAAATATCCAATTATTGCCGGATATTACGGTGGCTAATGCCTTGCAAAGGGTAAGCGGGGTAACCATTGAAAGGAGTACTTCGGGCCAAGGCAGGTATCCTATTATACGGGGGATGGAAAAAAGATATATCAATACATTGGTAAACGGCATTAAAATACCCAGTCCGGATAACAAGAACCGTTATATACCCCTTGATTTATTTCCATCAGAATTACTGGAAAGGCTGGAAGTAAGTAAAAGCCTTACCCCCTCTATGGAAGGTGATGCCATTGGTGGTTCCATTAACCTTGTTATGAAAGATGCCCCGTCTAATTTATTGGTGCAGGCTAATGCCAGCGGCGGGTACAATACTTCTTTTTTAGACACGCGTTACGATAAATTCGATAATGGGCGTATTAATAAAAGATCCCCTAATGAGATACAGGGAAACAATAGCTATGCGGCGGTACCGGCAGATTTTTCAGTTAATCACCTTAACTATACCAACCTCAACGCCCCTGCCAATACTACATTCGGGTTAACAGTGGGTAACCGTTTAGGCGTAAATAAAAAATTCGGTTTTATTGCTTCGGGCAGTTTACAGAATATTTTCAACGGCAATAATTCAACTTTCTTCCTGCCAGGGGCGCAACCAGGTTTGAATAATATTCCCCAGTTTGTAGAACTGCAGGCGCGCCGGTATTCCATTCAAAGTAAACGAACGGGGATCAATACCAAACTGGATTACAGGATTAATAATCGAAATAAACTATCATGGGTAAATACATTTATACGGCTGGATGATTTCCAGAGCCGGATAAATAATGACACCATCGCATTGAACTCCCTGGTAGATGCGTTTAACAGAAGCACCTGGCAGTACCAGTCTATTTACAATTCTACCCTGCAGGGAATCCATCAATTAACCGGGAGTACTAAATTCGATTGGAGTTTGGTGTACTCTATCGCCAATAACCATATTCCCGACCAGGTAGAATTTTCACACGAATACCCGGTTGCAACCGGAAAACCAGATATCCTTGCCGGGATAAAACATGTATGGCAACATAATACCGATAAAGATTATTCCACTTATTTCAACCTCACAAAAGATACCAAATTAGGTGGAAGAAACCTGGAACTGAAATTTGGTACACTGATAAGAAATAAAACAAGGGATAATTTTTATAATTCATATAGTTTAAAACCACAATTAACATCAGGTAGTAGTACGCAACTGTATACGAATATTAACAGTGCTGTGTATATTTTTAATCCGGTTAGCTCAGGTGCGCCGGGGTTAAACGGTAATAATTATTCTTTCACAGAAAATATTGCAGCAAGTTTTATACAAGCCAAATGGCAACTCACAAAGAACCTGGAAGCGTTGGGGGGTGTGCGTGGTGAATTTACAAACCAGCAATATGCAACCCAATTAGGGCCTGAAACGGATGTACGCTCGGGAACAATAAAGTATTATGATATATTGCCCAGCCTACAATTTAAATATTCAATTAGCCGTATTCAAAACCTGCGGCTTGCTTATTATAAAGCATTGGCAAGGCCCGGATTTGCTGAATTAATTCCTGACGGCCCCGATGGTGAATATTTTAAAGAGTTAGGAAACCCGAAAAATTTAAATCATACCACAGCAGACAATTATGACCTTCGGTATGAATTATATCCCGGCAATGCAGACCAGGTATTATTGGGTATTTTTTATAAAAACATACAAGATCCAATTGAATATTCTGCCGTAAAAACCGGTGTAACTTCTTTATCCCTGATCCCAAATAATTTTGGTACAGCGAGTAATTATGGGTTTGAAGCGGTAATTACAAAGTATTTTGGTGTGTTCGGGGTTTCTGCCAACTACACGTATACACAATCGAAGATCACAACCAATAAATTATTTTCTTATCGCGATGGGGCTGGTATTATTACATCAAGACTTGATCCCGAAACAAGGCCTTTGCAGGGGCAATCCAATCATATTGGCAATGTGTCATTGATATATAAGAATCCGAAACTTGGGTTAGATATCCAGGCAGCTTTTGTATATACCGGGGAGAGGATATCCCTTGTTAGTGCCTATTATGGCCTTGATTACTGGCAGGCACCCATTACACAACTCGATTTATCATTCGAGAAAAAATTTGCTAAGAAGTTCTCTTTTTATGGTAAGATCAATAATCTAACCAATTCTCCATTGCAACTGGAATTACATCAACCGTATACTAATTATTTAACGTATAGTGGCACGCGAAAACTCGCGTTACAAACTGATCCAGATAACAAAATAATCGTACAGAAAGATTATTTCAAGACATCCTTATTATTTGGCTTCCGGTATAAATTTTAATTACAATTAATTTCCTTGCATGAAAAAGTACTTTATTTCAATCATTAATATATTGGTGTTAACTTTTATCTTTTCTTCCTGCAAAAAAACAGCAGATGATAAAGATCTTTGGAAAGCTGTGGTAGTAGCAGCCGCGCCCGTGAGTGATGCGGCACCATTGTGTGGTACGATAAAAGGTACTATGTTGGCTGGCAAAACATATACCATTGGTTGTAACGTAACCATTAATGATGGAGATACGTTAACTATACAGGAAGGTGTTACGATTAATTTTACAGGTAACTATGGTATAGGTGTGAAAGGCACTTTGATTTGCCTGGGAACGCGTGAAAAACCCAACTGGATAACCTATCCTAATACTGTTAAAACAGATCAGCCAGGTGCAGACCCTTCGAAAGATCCCGCATTTGCAGGCAAATGGGCTGGTATTATTGGTGGGCCTGGCTGTAAATTAATGGTAATCAAATGGACACATATCGAGTTTGGTGGCGGAGCTACTACCGGAGAGGTTGCTGTTTTATCAAAGAGTTCATATCCGGTTTTCTTCCAAAATCCTTTGGGTGTTTTTGTGTTTGAAGATTCATGGATCTATGGCAGTGTAGACGATCCCATCCGTACACTCGGCGGAAAAATAGCGGTATTCAGAAACACGTTTGAAAAATGTGGTTATACCGGTGGAGAAGCCATGAACATGAAAGCAGGAACTATTGGCGATTATGCTTACAATGTTTGTATTGGCATGGCTACGAATGGACCTAAATTATCCAATTCAGGTGTAATAACAGGTGTGCCGGGTTCCAATGTACGCATGTACAATAATACCCTATTGAATTGCGGTTTCAGAAGAGCTGCCGCTGGCCGTGGAGGGTCTATTAATTTTGAAGAAGGTGCCAGCGGGATGGCATACAATAACTTAATGGTGAATTGTAAATTTGGATTACGCGTTGTGCAAAGTCCGATTGCGGATACGGCTAACCTGCGTTACGGTTATAATTTTTATTATGCAGATTCAATATCTGTCGCGAATCAATTTATCCCTTCTCTTTCTGTTAGCACAGCTATCAGTCAACCTCAGGAAACTGATATACCCAAACCTTCCGCTTATTTGCCGGCAGGATGGAAAGCAGGGGATACTTATATAGCACCTGCCTCAATAACGGGCGCAAACAATCCTTTATTCATCAATGGCCCTGCACCATTACTTTCAGGATATAATTTGCGTGATGTAGTAATTATGGGCAATTATAACCTGGGATTGAAAGCAGGATCACCCTGTATTG
>JANXUL010000254.1 GCA_025356235.1 Bacteroidota bacterium | reverse complement strand
AATGATGGTGAATATGAGAACGAATTTGTTCAGTCACTTAGTAAAGCATTAAAAGGCAACGTTTCTAATTATTCATGTGATGCACATATATTGAACAGGAGGGGTAAAGCAGAAGGTGAACTCATTGGTGGCAACCTTTCCCTGGTAGCGCATTTAATTGGCACTGTATCTTCTTTTAAAACAAAAGGAAAAATATTATTCCTTGAAGATATAGGGGAATACATTTACAATATTGACCGGATGATGATCCAGCTAAAACGTAATGGGATGCTGCAACAACTGTCGGGACTGGTTATTGGTGGGTTTTCCGAGATAAAAGATACCACTACTCCTTTTGGTACAGATGTATACGCTTCGATTTATTCGCATGTTAAAGACTATGCTTACCCCGTATGCTTCAATTTTCCTGTTAGCCATGAAAAAAATAATTATGCATTAAAAGTAGGGATGAAACATCGGTTAACAATTTCCCAAAAGAAAACTATATTAAAAGAATTAAGATAAATATGATTTGGAAAATCCTCTGTAAACCTCAGTTTATTTTCTGTGGGTATTTGTGTTGAAAATAGCACTGCGGCTATAGGGATTTTTTTAACACAGAGTGATCGTGGAGTTAATAGAGTTTCACAGATCGGGAGCATTTATTTCCAGGCTTCTTGTAATATCCGCAACCAGTTTTTATGCATAATATTTTCGCAGTCTGAAAAGGAATATCCTCTTTTGGTAAGGAGTGCCGGTATATTTTGTAAATCAGCAATGGTTTCAAGGTCATAAGGACATTGTTCCTTTCCAAAAGCCCCATCCAGATCTGTGCCGATACCTACATGCAAGGTATTACCTGCTATCTGGCAGATATGATCCATATGGTCAATTATTTTTTCCAGGTTACAATGCATTTTTTTCGGATCGGATATGCCCCTTTGCCAACCGGGTACCATCATCCATGCATCCAATGCCCCGCCGATCACCGCTTTCTTTTCTATTAATACTTTCAGCATTTCATCGCTAAACTGCCGGTTATGGTCTACTAACGCGCGGCAATTATTATGACTTGCCCAAATGGGCCCATTAAATAATTCCATAGCATCCCAAAATGCATCATCGCATAAATGGGTAGCGTCCAGAATTATGTTGAGCTGCTCCATTTCTTTCAGTAATGCTTTGCCCATATCATTCAATCTTCCGGTTGCATCGGTTCCATTTGCATACCTGCCGGGGCCATAATGTGCAGGGCCTATAGCTCGCAAACCATTGGCGTGTGCGTGGTGCAGGTGGTCTGATGAAATAAGGGAATCGGCACCTTCCAGGCTTAATATATAACCAATAGGCTTTGTATCATTCGGTAAGGCATCATTCAGCCATAAAGACAAATGTTTTTCAAGGTCAATATTATTTGTTATCTGTACCATTTCTCCTGCTTCTTTCATGGTATTGTACCATTGTAATTGACCCTGGGTTTGTGCCCATGCCTGTTCAGGTGAGTGCCAGCCGGGTAAAGGATTATCGCGTGCTACATACCGGGCAATTTGTGTTGCTACTACCAAACCAATATTTCCTTTGCGTAATTCAGGTAATGACACGGTGCCTTTTGCACGATCGGGTTTGTCGGTCATCCCTGCTTCTCTTTTCCGGATCTCGTGTACAGGTTTTTGAAGGTCACGGTTCCATTCCATGGCATTCATACTGAGGTCAAGGTGGGCATCAATTGTAAACATTATATGCGTTGTTTAGGAAGAGGTAATCGTGATCTGTGTGTAAATGAAAATTTAATAATATATCTCACTCACCACTCACAAATAGATCAAATAGAAATTTTTCTTGCTCTCGCAATCACCGGCCAGTTATTAATCACTTCATTATTTTCTACGATTACCGCAGAATCATATAAGGCAACAGTGGGACAAATATGAACGGGTACGCCATATAATACATCACCCACTTTGTATTTATTTGTATCAGGTAAGGTCATAACCAGGTGTTCTTCACTTTGTGCTATAGGAGTTGCATCGGGTGCATTAAGGAAATGTACTCGGGGTAATGGGTTTTCTGCAGCAACGGATTTATGCCCGAGATCTGTACAAACGGTTTTATCATCAATTATAGAAACGATCCGCGTAATGACTAAAGCAGCATAGTCGAAAGGTTCATCGGGTACAATGTGTTTATAACCCCAATCCCAAAAAACAAAAGTGCCCGGACTAAACTGTACACCTTTGCGTTTGATATGTGTAGGAAAAGAAGGAGAACCGCCAACAACAATTTGTAAAGTCCGCTCTTCGATGGATGTGATCTCTTTTACCAGTTGATCTACTTTTACAAAAGCTTCATCAGAACGTTGGGTTCTTTCGTTAAGGTCAGTATCCCTGATATGCCCGTCATAAGCATGCAACCCAATGATGCGGATGCCCGGTAATGTTTGGCAATCCTTAAATAATTGTAATGCTTTTTCAGGTATGATACCTGAGCGGTTCATGCCGATATTCAGGTCTATGAATACCTGTATGCGCTGACCTTGTCCTGTAAATAATTGCGAAAGTTCTTTAGCAGTTAAGAAGTTATCAATAATGCAGGTAAAATGTGTAGATGGGTATGTTGTTACCAGGCGTAATAACCTTTCCATTTTTGGTCCAACAGGTTGATGTGCCAGTAATACATCGGGTGCCTTTATCATACCAAGCATTTCTGCTTCTGCAATAGTGGCGCATTTGAATTTGGTGATTCCTGCATCCAGCATCAACGCGCATACTTCCGCTATCTTATTCGTTTTCACATGCGGTCGAAGTAGGCCAACACTGCCTGCCATCCTGATCAATTCACTGATATTTATTTTTACCCGTTGCGGATAAATAATCAGAGCAGGGGAATCAATTTTTTCAATATTTTTTATCTCGTACCAGGTATTCATTTTAGCAGCCTTAAATTGAGGAGTGAAAGTAAAAAGTCGAAAAATTATTTTTACTTATTTAATGTAATTCAAATAACGCTTCAATCTCTACAGGAATATTACCGGGTAATGAGCCCATTCCTACTGCACTTCTAACACCAATGCCGTTATCATTACCCCAGACTGCCGCAAATAATTCACTGCATCCATTGATTATGAAAGGATGCTTTTCAAAATCGGATACACAGTTTACCATACCTAAAACTTTTATCACACGTTTTACTTTATCCAGCGAGCCGAGGTTATTTTTCAATGTGGCGAGGATGGCGAGGCCAACCTGCCGGGCTGCGATTTTACCTTCGTCAATATTCATCGTTTCTCCAATACGGCCCACGATCAGGGTCCCATCTTCTTTAACTGTGCCGTGGCCCGACACAAAACAATGTTTGCCATCAATCAATAGCGGTTTGTACACGCCCAATGGTTTGGGTGCGGGTGGTAAACTGAGGCCGAGTTGTGCAAAATTTTCTTCCGGTGTCATAGTTGTATTTTAAAATTTATATAAAATAATTGATGATGAAAACACCGATCAATCCTGCCACAGAAACAATCGTTTCCATCACGCTCCATGTTTTAATGGTTTCTTTAACGGTTAAATTAAAATATTCTTTAAACATCCAGAAACCGGGATCATTTACATGAGAGAAGAATAAACTACCGGCACCGGTTGCCAATACCATCAGGCAGGGGTTTACGCCACTGCTGGCAATCATAGGTGCAACAATACCCGCTGCGGTTAACCCGGCTACAGTTGCCGAACCGATACTTACACGTAGAATGGCACTGATACCCCATGCCAGTAATAGGGGATGAATGGCAAGTGTAGTAAGCGGCTGTATCAATTCATTACTGATGCCTGTATCTAATAATATTTGTTTTAATGCACCCGCACCCGCAATGATAAGCAGAATGCCGGAAATATCTTTGACCGCATCACCCATCGGGGCCATAATTGTTTTAATATTTTTGCCCTGCCTGGTGCCTAATGTATAGATGGCAATCAATAAGGAGAGCAGCATCGCAATGGATGGATCGCCAAGTGTGTGAATGATTTTTGTGAAATCATTTTTTTGCGGGATGATCACTTTCACTATTGTATCGGCAGCGATGAGCAAAACCGGTAAAAATGCAGCCAGTAAACTGGGAAACATACCCGGTAACTTATCTTCAGGAATATCATTGCTGGTAAAAATGGCCAGGGGCTTATTGGTATATTTTTTTAACGTAACAGAGAAAACCGGACCGGCAATAATAATGGCAGGTATGGCAATCATCATCCCATATAAAAGTGTCATGCCCATATCGGCATGAAACTGTTCTGATAAAGCTACGGGTGAAGGATGCGGAGGTAGAAAACCATGCGTAACCGATAAAGCTGCTAAAGTGGGGAGGCCCAAATACACGGCAGGCAATTTATAACGTGTTGCCACTGTAATTACCAAAGGCACCAGTAATACAAAACCCACGCCATAAAACAAAGGTATTCCCACAATAAAAGCAGTAAGTACCAAGGCCCATTGTATGCGTTTGGTTCCGAAAGCCTGTATAAGCCCGGATGCGATTTTATTGGCGGCGCCGCTATCAGCCACCAGTTTACCCAGCATGGCGCCCACACAAAGTATTACCATTAATGAACCCATCAGTTCGCCAATCCCTTTTTGTACAGAGCCGGTGATCTGCCCCACATCCATCCCCTTACACAAGCCTGTTAGGATGCATACAATTAAAAAAGAAATAAACGGGTGGAGTTTGATTACTGTAATCAACAGTATCAATAATAATACGGCAAGCAGCAGGATAAGCAGTGTCATGGTTGGGTTATGTCTTCCCTCTAAAGATAAAATAAAAGCCATCATGTTTGGTAACTTGGTGGCCTGATTTTATATTAATATCTGTTAGTTTCCACACAGGTTCTTGAACAGGATGCTGTTTTGGCATTAGATCATTTAGATGTATGGCAAACATCAGTACAATTGACATAAATCCTAAATACCTATTTGATTCATTACTAAAATTAATTAAATTTACAATCTCATAGATAAAAACTATATTATGACATTTGTCCAGTTAGAATACCTGATTGCTTTGGATACTTACCGGCATTTTGCCACGGCGGCTAAAAACTGCTTTGTTTCGCAACCTACTTTAAGCATGCAGGTACAAAAAGTAGAGGAAGAGCTGGATGTGAAAATATTCGACAGGAGTAAACAACCCGTGATACCTACCGAACTGGGTGCAGAGCTGATTGAACAGGCACGGAAAATAATTGCCGAGAAAAATGTAATGGACGAACTGGTGAATCTTAAAAAAGGCATCGTTACCGGTGAGTTGAAAATAGGTATCATCCCAACCCTGGCTCCTTATTTGTTGCCCTTATTTGTTCAGCGGTTTACGGGCAAATACCCGCTGGTACGACTAGTGGTAAATGAATTAACCACCGATAACATCGTAACCCAGTTACGTGCCGGAAAGATCGATATGGGCATATTGGTTACCCCTTTGCAGGAACCGGGTATTAAAGAGCATGTTTTATTTTATGAGGAATTGATGGCGTATGTATCTAAAAAAAATGCCGCCTACAAAAAAACATACATGCTGCCGCAGGATATTGACCCGAATAAATTATGGTTGCTCGAAGAGGGGCATTGTTTCCGCAGCCAGATTGTTAATTTATGCGAACTGCGTAAAGCAAGCCGCGAGGCCAGTCATTTTGATTATGAAGCCGGCAGTATTGAAACGCTGAAACGCATGGTTGAGTTAAACGATGGCATAACCATCCTGCCCGAGCTGGCTACATTAGGTATGCCCGCAAAACAACTGGCACTGATCCGCTATTTTAAAAGGCCGGCCCCCATGCGTGAAGTGAGTATTGTAGTTCACCGCGATTTTGTTAAGAAACGGCTGATCCAGATACTGCAGGATGAGATCATGGCATCTATTCCTGAAAAAATTGACCTGAATAAGAATAAATACGTGGTGCCGGTGTCATAAATACCTAATGCAGGTTTCAGAGAACTTACTTACTTGCACATGTATTGAAAAGGTATTTATGAAAATTATTCTATGTATTGTATACTTGCTGTTTTCTTTGGAAATCATAGCGCAAAGGACCCTTCATAAAAAGGTTCAACCCAATACGCTAATTTTTGAAACAAGGTTTGTGCAAATATCACCGGCTTTTGCTTTAGGGCCTGATTCATGCAACCGTTTTTATTTCGAACATTTCAAAGGCTTCGACAGTTTATTGGCAACGGCTGTTTACAGGGGGGATACCGCTAAATATGTAAGGGTGTATTTTTCTTTTATTGTTGATAAACATGGGCTGGTATATGATACGCATTTTCTAAGAATTGCTTCCACACAATACGCGAAATCGGCCGGGGCTAAGGTCCTCAATTATTTTTTTGAAAACAGGCATTATTATGGAAAAATAATACAGCAGATGTTACTGGATATCCCTTTATGGAAACCGGCTATCCGTAACGGCATAACTGTTGCCTGTAGGGTAGAAGATTACCTGCAATTCTGGATTGGCTTATCTGCACCTAAGTAATTCTGCCTTAGTGTTTTTGTGAGAGAATATAAGCAGATGAAAGCAAAGGACTTTTTGTTAGTTATGTAAAAGGCTATCTAATTTTCTTTGCATTAATGGAAAACTATTCAAATCAGTATGGGTGCCACCTTCGATGGTAATGAATTCATCAGTAGGTTTTAATACATCTCTTAATCGTTCAGCATTTTGGTAAAAAGTTACCCTGTCTTTTGTTCCATGAATAATACTTATTGGTGCGGTTACCTTCGTAAGGTATTCATGAACCGGAAATTTAAAATGCAATAACATATCAACCGGATACATCCAGAATAAAATTCTTGTGAGAGAAGTTAAACTGTAATATGGCGTTTCCATTATCAGTTTCCTGCAGTCGCGCACAGATGCCAATTGCGCGGCAATACCATTGCCTACCGACTTTCCGTAAATAATAATCTGTTCGGGTTTGTATTTGGTCCGTGCTAATTTGTATACCTGCAGGGCTTCATCATACATAGCCTGTTCGGATAACCTGCCGGTAGATTTGCCAAATCCCGGGTAATCCGGCATCCATACTTCATAACTATTGCGGGTGAAGTTGCCTGCGAATTCTGCATAGTGGTTTATGTTTTCCCTGTTGCCATGAAAGTAAATTACAATGCCTTTACATAATGAGTCGGGAACAGTAAACTGAACGACATCATAGGTGGTTTCCGCATCTACCACGATATTTGCTTCGGTAAAAGGCTGTTTAAAATGGTAGGTGCTATCGGCACTGAGCGGTATGGGATGAAATAATAATTTTTCCTGGAGGTAATACAAAATACTGCCTGTTACACAGTATAGGATGATGATTATTTTTAACCAGCGATATGCTTTTTTTTTATTTTCCACAAGGCAAAGGTAAGTGTGTAGGCTTCAAATAGGTATCGTTTTTTGTAGTCAATACTTTAATATATCCCTTACGAAATTGTGGTATTCAGGGAAGTCGGGGAGGTTATTATGTTTACCACCATGTATCCTGATGAGTGTTATTTTATGCGGACTGAATTTTTGTAATTTCTCACTGTGTTTGATGGGGATGAGCCAATCTTTGGTGCCGTGAATAATATAGGTATGACAATTTACCTTCCGTATCCATTTATCGGTACGTAAATGAAAACGTAAAACCCAGCGCATCGGAAGAATGGGCAGGAAACGTTCTGCTACTTTCAGAAAACTGTAATAGGGCGCATCGAGAATAAGGTAACGGGGTGTGTTATCTGCCGCTATCTTGGCCGCGAACCCACTGCCCATGCTTCTGCCGTAGACCAGCACATGGTGTTGCGGATATTTTTCCGTCAGCTTTTCATATACATACTGCATATCGGCCAACATATCTTTCTCATTTCTTTTGCCGGTACTTTTTCCAAAACCGCGATAGTCAACCAATACTACATCATAATCGTACCTGTAAAAATCTCGGGCACATTTGGCCCAGCCTTTAATGCTGCGTGTGTTGCCATGAAAATAAAGGATCAGGCCTTTGGGGTTATCCCTGTAAAAATGCAAACCATTAATACGTACACCCGGGGCAGTATCAAAAAATAATTCTTCAAAAGGGCTGTCGTATTGAAAACGAAAATCTGCTTTTAACTTCTCGGGTTTAAAAATAAATTTCTCCTGCACAAAATATACCAGTACAGAAAGCACGGTTATTCCAATTACAATATAAAGCAGTAACAATGGCAAACTGAAAATAATTATGTGTTAAGATAGTAAAAAATGAGTAAGGTGGGAGGGAAGGGGTGGAATATTGAACAAGGAATGAGGAAGGTTGAAGTGAAGTAAAATATTTTTATATTCAGAATTCCTTAGTCATTCTTTACTTTTTATTGATTTCTTCCACGCTTCTATTCCACCTTGGAGGTTAATGAGATTGGTGAAGCCGAATTTATCTTCTAATCTTTGAATGGCTATCTGGCTCCGGATGCCTTTTTTGCAGTAAACAATAACAGGTTGATTGGCAGGTATATTTTCTGCCATGCTGATGAGATCGCCTAACGGGATCAATTGTCCGCCGATATTGAATGCCTCATGTTCAAAAGGTTCGCGAACATCTAACAGAAAAAGTTCCTGTTGCAGTAAACGGATTTGTAATTCCCCGGGTGTGATATGGATCATTCAAATTCATTTCCTTCATGAAATACCCGTTTGAGGCTGAACTTGGCAACTGGAGCCACTATCAGTGGGAATTTCTCAACGGTTACACTACTGGGATCTAGTCCAAAACCTCTTTCTTCACCAAGGCTGATCTCTTTTAACCAGAAATAAAATTTCATTACGATACGTTCGAAGAAAGGCAATTCGTTGTCCTGACTAAGGTATTTTTCCAAAACAATGAACTGGAAATCGCCCACTACATTATTTCTTTCCAGGCTTTCATAACGGCTGGTAATATTTACTTCTTTATTGCTTACGAGTTCTTCCACTACTTTTCTAAACATGAGGTTAAGGCGTTGCTCCACCCTGAATCCAACCCTGAACTCAACCCGGATAATATCGTTGGGTATGATATGTTCAACGGAATATTCACAGGTATACGGATCATCCAACACATCCACATGCACAAACCAATAAATATCGGCACGCTTTGGTTTTTTATTCAGGATCGAATAAATGATCTTATGCTCAATTTCTTTGGGATTATTCGCACTTGTCATATAAACCAGGTGCGTAGCATATTTGGGAATGGAGCGGTCGTTACTCAATTCCTGGATCATAGGAATATAATGTTCCATCCGTACAAATTCAACATACCGGTTTTTGATCTTACGGCTGCGGAACCATACATACATTACCGCAAATAAAGCTCCGCCTACAATCAATGTTACATAACCACCGTGTAAGAATTTTTCTAAATTAGCTACGAGGAAAGCGCTTTCGATGGTGAGGTACACGATCAGATAAAGATATATCCATACCGAGGCGGCTCTCCGGCTAACAAGAAAATTGGCAAAGAGTATAGAGGTACTGATCATACACATGGTAATGGCCAAACCATAAGCCGCACCCATATTCGAAGACTTTTGAAAGTATATAACGATACCTATACACCCAATAAACAGCAATAGGCTGATACCCGGAATGTAGAGTTGCCCTTTTTCTTCTGTAGGATAATTGATTTTCATTTTAGGCCATAGGTTTAACCGCATGGCTTCACTGATAAGTGTAAAAGAACCCGATATCAATGCCTGGCTCGCAATAACTGCTGCAGTGGTGGAAATAATAATGCCCGCCAGTTTAAACCATTGCGGCATAATACCGATGAAAGGGTTGAATCCATCAGCCATCACCTGTGCCGGAATAACCATGTCTTTATAGTTGTGCAATAACCAGGCACCCTGCCCCAGGTAGTTTAGTATAAGACAGGCCTTTACAAAAATCCAGGTAATGCGGATATTGCCCCGGCCACAATGCCCCAGATCGCTATACAAAGCCTCGGCCCCCGTTGTACATAAAAACACGGCACCCAATAGCCAGAAACCTTTTGGATAAGTCGTAAGCAGGTCAAAAGCATAATAAGGGTTAAGGGCTTTAAAAATACCTATATCATCCAGTAAATGAGAAAAACCCAAAACGGCCAGCATGGCAAACCAAATGGCCATAATAGGGCCGAATTTTTTGCCAATGGAAGCAGTGCCAAACTGCTGCATAAAAAACAGGAAAGCAATGATGGCGATTACGATGGCAACAATGGTAGACTGTTCAATATGTTTTAAAGGTGGGAGCTGCCGTAACCCTTCAATAGCGGAAGTAATGGAAATAGGTGGAGTAATGATGCCATCGGCCAATAATGCAGCTCCGCCCAGCATGGCGGGGATTACCAGCCATTTGCGACGCCGGCGAACCAGTGCATATAAACTGAAAATACCTCCCTCGCCTTTGTTATCGGCTTTCAGGGTAAGGATTACATATTTAACGGTGGTTTGTAAAGTAAGCGTCCAGATGATACATGACAATGAGCCAAGGATCAACTGTTCAGAAATAGCCCGTCCGGTAATGATCTCATTTAAAACATATAACGGCGATGTACCTATATCACCGTAGATAATTCCCAATGCGATGACCAGACCAGCAGTGGTAACCTTATTAAAATTCTTGCTCACACGAAGAGGGTTAGTGCTATTAATTCAGGAAATATCCAACAAATGTAGATGTAAATTTAATTCCTGTGTGAAATATTGAGAACTCGCCCCTGACTTATGTTTTTACTGTTAATTTAGGTATTCATACGCCATACAAGCCTTACATTTGAACTATAAATGATAACCGGAAAATGAAAAGATCCGTTCCAGTATTTATTGCCTGTTTACTGCTTGCCTGTTTAAACGGGTTTAGTCAGAAAATAACGTATTCAGAACCCGACCGGGATGATGCCCGGGCACTTAATTTTGAAGTGATAGGAAAATTGAACGGTAATATACTGGTGTATAAAAATTACCGGGACCTGCATTTTATTGCCACATACGATAATGATATGAAGATGACCGGCAAGGTTAAACTCGATTTTATCGATTATCGTTTATTGGGAACAGAGTTTCTTCAGTATCCGGACTATGTGTACATGATTTACCAGTACCAAAAAAAGAGTATCATGTATTGCATGGCGGTTAAACTGGATGCTAACGGGAAAAGATTGGGGGAGCCTGTTCAACTGGATTCAACTGATAATATCAATTTTTCGTCAACCAATAAGATCTATTCGATTATTAACAGCGACGATAAGCAAAAGATCATGGTATTTAAGATCAATACCAAGAATGATAAATTGCATGTACTCACTACTTCGCTGTTTAATAAAGACCTTATTCTGCAAAAGAAAAGCCGCCTGATCATCAATATGCCGCAGCGGAATGATTTTTTATCGGAGTTTACACTGGATAACGATGGGGATATGGTTTGTGTAAGGGCATCAGGTACCGCATCAAACGATAACATTAATAAGATCGGTTTGCTAACCAAACCTGCCTTGCTGGATACGTACACCATTGCTGATTTAAAACTCACCAATATTTACCTGGACGATATCCGCATTAAAGCAGATAATATCAATAAACATTATCTCATTACTTCCTTCCTCAGTAAAGCCAAAAGGGGGAATGTTGAAGGCCTGTACTACACCCTCTGGGATAAAACGCAGAACAAGGAAATATTAAACGCTACTACTATTTTTTCAGATGAGTTCAGGGAAGATGCCAAAGGGGAAACCAGTATTAAAACGGCTTTCAATGATTTTTTCCTTAAAAATGTTATCCTTCGAAAAGACGGGGGCTTCATCATTATTGCAGAGTCGGCCTATACCAGTTCACGCGGCAACACGCTGAACCGCTGGGATTATCTGTATGGTTCCCCTTATTGGTCGCCGGTAGATTATTATACATGGAGAAGCCCTGTGGGTTATTATCCCTGGTGGCGATCCAATTCTTTCTCCAACACCAATACCCTCACCAGGTATTTTGCAGATAATATTGCCATTGTATCCTTTGAACCCAATGGAAAAATGGAATGGAGCAATGTGATCAGGAAATCGCAGTACGACGACAATACAGATAATTTTATTGGCTATGGATTACTGAATATGGGCGACCAGCTTCATTTTATATTTAATGTGCAGGAAAAGAGAAGTATGATCTTGTCCGACCAGAGTATTACACCCGCGGGTCAGGTTGACAGAAGCCCTACATTTAAAAACCTTGATAAAGGATATGATTTCATGCCACGCCATGCCAAACAAATCGGGGCGCGACAGGCAGTGGTACCATGCCAGTACCGTGGGTTCACTTGTTTTGCTAAAATTGAATTTTAATTTGTAAGCGTGGTTTTTTTATTCAGGGACAAATCAATCATTAATATTTTTTTTCTTGTCATTCTCAGTATTGGCGTGCACCTGCATTTTTTTATTGTTGCACCGTTGGTGATAGCAAATAGTAATGACGGGGTACTGTCCTTTCTGCTCACTAACTATGTTGCCGGTCTTCCCCAAACTGTACTTTTTATCCTCTATCATGCCATCATACTGGTACAGGCCATACGTTTAAATATGGTATTGAGTGATCTGCGGATGTTTCAGTATAATACGTATACCACAGCCATGGGGTATGTGCTGCTTTCAGGCATCCTTACCCAATGGGGCAGCATATCATCGGCATTGATCGCTAATTTTTTATTGATATGGCTGTTCATTAAATTAAGCCGTTTATACAACCACCCCTCTCCTAAAACCTTGCTGTTTAATACAGGATTAATTGTAGGATTATCTGTTATCAGTTATCACCCAACTGCCATATTAATATTGGTTGTGCTTTTTGCCCTGGCTGTGGTAAGGCCCTTTCGTTTGGCAGAATGGCTGATATTGTTAATGGGCATCCTGGTACCTTATTATTTCCTAGTGTCCTGGCTTTTTTTACAGGATAACTTGGCTTTGTTCTCCACCTTTCTTCCCTATCTCCAATGGAACCTGCCCTTTCCGGAATGGAATGCCGCCCTGATTATCCGGTTTTCGGTATTGGTTGTAACCTTGCTGGCAGGATTGTATTACTGGCAATTATCCAATAAACGGATGGTCATTCAAATACGCAAGAACTGGGGAGTTATGGTTGTTATGTTGTTAATATTATTGCCCATACCCTTTATTTTCCTACATGCCGGTATCGAGTCTGCTTTTCTGAGCCTGGTGCCGGTGGCCGCTTTTGCGGGTAATGCCTTCTCTTATCCAAGACGTTTAATACTGCCCAATATACTTTTCTGGCTGGCATTGTTAATAGTCGTATATAACAACTGGTGGTTCATGAAAAATTAGCCCTGGTTTAACGGGTGAGGTATTACCTTTGGTGTTAAAATATTACTAAGCTTTTCACGACAAAAAACTAATTTATGAAGTTTGGCGTAGTTGTTTTTCCCGGATCTAATTGCGATAGGGATATGCAGGATGCGCTCCGGCAGGACCTGGGTAAAGAAGTGATTGTGCTCTGGCACAAAGACAAGGACCTGAGCATGTTTACTACCGATGATTGTATTGTTTTACCGGGCGGGTTTTCTTACGGCGATTACCTCCGTTGCGGTGCCATTGCCCGCTTTAGTCCGATGATGCAAAGTGTAATTGAATTCGCAAACAAAGGTGGTAAAGTGCTGGGAGTATGTAACGGGTTCCAGATATTATGTGAAAGCGGGCTGCTGCCGGGGGTATTGTTGCAAAATGCCAACCAGCAATTTATCTGTAAAAATGTATTTATCAAAAAGGGTAATGGTGAGGCACTTAAAATACCCATTGCCCATGGCGAAGGGAGGTATCATGCAGACGAAACCACGTTAAACGGGCTGGAAGCCAATAACCAGGTAATCTTTCATTATTGTAATGAAGATGGCACGATTGATGCATCTGGTAACCCAAATGGAGCAATCCGGCATATTGCAGGTATCAGGAATAAAGCCAATAATGTTTTTGGTATGATGCCGCATCCCGAAAGGGCCTCCTCTGTTGCCATGAGCAACCTGGATGGTAGAAAAGTGTTTGAATTGCTGGGACTAAATTAAAGTAGGTGTAAGGCAGTTACCTGTTTCTCGTCATTTGTTTTAAATAGATATGTTTATATGAAAAAAATTTTATTTACCCTGTTTTTTGCCGTGATTACAAGTATGGCTATCGGCCAAATAGAAAATCCGGTTAGCTGGACTTATGAAGCAAAGAAAAAAACGGCAGGCATTTATGAGATAGTGATAACAGCTACGATAGAACACCCCTGGCATATTTATTCGCAGAATACAGGTGAAAACGGGCCGATTCCTACCAAGATCAGTTTTAAAAACAATCCATTAGTAACGGTTACCAAGGGCAAAGCAAAAGAGGTAGGAAAACTGGAAAAGATATTTGATAAGAATTTCAATACAGATGTTCTGTCTTTTTCAGAAAAAGTACAATTTGTTCAAACCGTAAAAGTGAAAGCAGGTATTAAAACAAATGTGAGTGGAACGGTGTATTACATGGTATGCAATGACAGTAAATGTCTGCCCCCTGTTAAAAAATCATTCGACCTGAAACTTCAATAACCAAACTAATGAAGAAACTGTTTATAACGCTTGCCGTAGTATGCGTAGCAGCCGGTAATATATTAACTGCACAGGATATCAAACCTGTGCAGTTTGTTTTTAGTGTTGTTCGGATGAATGATACATTGGCTTACCTGCACGTGAAAGCAAAAATGGAGAAGGGATTACAACTCTTTTCAAGTAAAAAACTCAATAGTGATGATGCTTTTGTGAGTAGCCTTAGCCTGGATAGCGGTAGTGCAAAATATTTCCGTTTACTAACGGATAACAATAAAGAAACAGGAAATGTGCAACCGGTGCATGACCCCATAGATACCATTTTACACCAGGGGTATAGTGATGAGGTAGAATTTCTTTTTCCATTGCACATTTCAGGTGATAAAGATAGCCTTGCTCTTAAAGGATCCTTTGAGTGGTTAGGAAAAAAAGGAGATGAATTCCCCAGTGGTTCAGAATCTTTCTCTGCAAAGCTGCCTGCAATAGAAAGGAATACAGCATCCGGTAAAGATGATGCTGATAGCAAATCCTTGTGGGGTATTTTCCTGGTTTGCTTTCTTACAGGGCTGGTAGCAGTCATTACCCCTTGCGTATTTCCTTTAATACCTGTTACGGTAAGCTTCTTTTTAAAACGAAGCAAGTCGAGGGCAGAAGGGTTAAAGAATGCAGTTTGGTATTCGCTATCAATCATATTAATTTATACCATACCTACATTATTACTAACACTGATTTTTGGTGATAAGGTATTATACACCATCTCAACACACCCGGTTTCGAATATTTTATTCTTTCTCATCTTTATTATTTTTGCTATCTCGTTCTTTGGCGCATTTGAATTGGCGTTGCCAAACAGCTGGGCCAATAAAGCTGATCAAAAAGCAGGTAAAGGCGGACTGTTCGGTATCTTTTTTATGGCCTTGACACTGGTAATCGTTTCTTTTTCCTGTACCGGCCCGTTGGTAGGAACCTTACTCGGACAAACAAGTACAGGCGGTGTTAGCATTGCGCCTATTATCGGCATGCTTGGATTTGGCGCAGGTCTGGCATTGCCTTTTTCATTGTTCGCTTTCTTCCCGTCTATGTTACAATCACTCCCCAAAAGTGGCGGCTGGTTAAATTCAGTAAAAGTAACTTTTGGATTTATTGAGTTGGCACTTGCCATGAAATTCCTGTCGAATGTAGATTTGGCGTATCACTGGCACCTGCTCGACCGTGATGTATTCCTGGTGATATGGATTGTGGTATTTGGCCTGATGGGTTTATACCTGCTGGGCAAGCTGAAATTTTCACACGATAGTGAATTACCTTTTATCAGTGTGCCACGTTTATTTTTTGCTATTTTTTCTTTTTGTTTTACCCTGTATATGGTTCCCGGGTTATGGGGTGCGCCTTTGAAATTGTTAAGCGGTTTTATTCCTCCGGCAACAACACAGGAGTTTAACCTGGAAGACCTGAAATATAAAATTGATAATCTTTCCGCAGGAAATACCGCAACTGCCGGCCAACCGATATCAACTGCAAAACCACCTCAAAAATATATTGATAAACTGCATGTTCCTTTTGGACTGAAAGCCTATTTCGATCTGGATGAAGGCATGGCTGCTGCCAAAGCACTGAACAAACCGGTGATGCTTGATTTTACCGGTCATAGCTGCGCCAATTGCCGTAAAATGGAAGAGCAGGTCTGGAAGAATCCGGATGTATTAAAAAGGATGAAAGAAAATTTTGTGCTCATCAGCCTTTATGTAGATGAGTCAACAGAGTTAACGGATGCGGAACAGGTAACTAATGCGAGAGGCGAAAAAATAACCACCGTTGGTGAAAAAAATCTGGACTACGAGGTTTCTAAATTTGGATTTAATGCCCAACCTTTATATATGTTCCTTGATCTTAACGGAAAACCTTTAAGTAATGTTAAGTATGGTTATGACCCCGATGTACAAAAATTCATCAATCACCTTGATACAGTGAAAGCGGCTTTTGAAAAAAATAAAAATTAAGGATACGATAGCTAAGATAAAAAACGCCTCACAAATATTTTGTGAGGCGTTTTGGTTTCTGATAGGGGAATATATTATAAAGCGATCTGCTTCTCAATCATCATCTTCCGCAAATTAATCAGCCCATAGCGCATACGGCCGAGAGCCGTATTAATGCTGCAATTGGTGATGAGTGCGATCTCTTTAAAACTCATATTGGCATAATGGCGCAACACGATGATCTCCCGCTGTTCTTCGGGTAAAAGATCAAGCATCTGGCGAACGCGTTCATGACTCTGGCCCTGCATGATCTTGCTGTCGGGGCCATCTTCGGAAATCTGTAATATCTCAAAAATATCCTGGTTATCGTTTGTCCTGATAGTGGGTGTACGTTTCACTTTTCTAAAATAATCCACGCAAAGGTTATGGGCAATACGCAATGCCCAGGGAAGGAACTTACCTTCTTCTGTGTAACGCTTATTTTTTAACGTATCGATTATTTTAATAAACACATCCTGAAAGAGATCCTCGGCGAGGTAATTGTCTTTTACAAAAAATAAAATAGACGTAAATACCTTATCCTTATATCGATAGATAAGGGTTTCAAAGGCACCTGTATCGCCATTCTGAAAGGCCCGGATTAAATCAGTATCAGACGCATGGTCTAATGTTCGCATAACTAGGTTTTTGAGGCACAATTGTTCAAAATCCGGATATCGGTAGAACTTTTTATTGAGTGTTCAGTTACTAACTCATTAGATTTCAACGACAAATTATACATCTTTTTATATCTGCCTGCCTTTGTGGAAAAGAATGTTTTGAGGGGTAAGGGTTATGCACATTTTTCGTTTTCCGGAAATCGAAGTCAGCCTGGTGAAAAATTTGATTTCCAGCTGCTGTTTTCTCAACTTAACCATCAATAATGTGTTTAATTTGCTGATAGTATGGCAACAAAAATAAAGTCTCCGAAAATTGAACATATAAAAGATGATGCAGGCAGTATCCTGGTAAATGGAGCGCGGGTTCACAATCTGAAAAATGTTACTGTATCGTTCCCCAGGAATAAATTAATTGTGGTTACCGGCGTATCGGGCAGCGGCAAATCATCACTCACTATTGATACTTTGTTTGCCGAGGGCCAGCGAAGGTATGCAGAGAGTTTGAGTGCATATGCCCGCCAGTTTATGGCGAGAATGGTTAAGCCAGATGTAGATTATATTAAAGGCCTTTGTCCGGCCATTGCCATCGAACAGAAAGTGATTACCCGAACACCCCGAAGTACGGTTGGAAGCATGACCGAAATTTATGATTACCTGCGCCTGTTATGTGCGCGTGCTGGCAAAACCATTTCACCCATCAGTGGCAAAGAAGTGAAGAAAGATGATGTGGCAGATGTGTTGAACACGATTCAGAAAATGAAGCATGGCATAAAACTGGTTATTATAGTTCCTTTTAAACAACACCTGAAAAGAGAAAGCCGCGAAGAACTGAATATATTAATGCAAAAAGGTTTTTCGAGAATGTATTACCGTGAACCGTCTGGCGTGAATAGTGAAAGTGGGCAAATACTTAGAATTGAAGAACTCCTGGAATTGACTGATAAAGAACTAAAGAAAAAATTAGCCACTCACCACTCACCACTCACCACCCACGTTCTCATCGATCGCATTATAACCAAAGAATTCGAAGAAGACGACCTTCATCGCTTATCAGACTCCATCGGCACTGCTTTTTATGAAGGCGAGGGAGAGATGTATGTGGAAGTTGATGGCGATAAACTATTGCATTTCAGTAATAAATTTGAACTGGATGGTATCCAGTTTGAAGAGCCGGTGCCTAATTTATTTTCTTTCAATAATCCCTATGGTGCATGTCCAACCTGCGAAGGGTTCAGCCAGGTATTGGGTATTGATACTGAGCTGGTAATCCCCGATAAACGGTTAAGTGTTTACGAAGGGGCTATTGCGCCGTGGAAGGGTGAAAAACTGGGTTGGTGGCGCGAACAGTTTGTAAAAGGGGCAGGTAAAATTAATTTCCCCATTCACAAACCTGTTATTGATCTGAGCAAAGAACAGTATCAACAATTATGGGAGGGAAGTGGTATTGTTCAGGGGATTAATGATTTTTTTAAAGAGGTAGAACAGAATTTATATAAAGTACAGTACCGGGTATTATTGAGCCGGTACCGTGGAAGGACCAATTGCCCGGATTGTAAAGGTTACCGCTTGCGCAAAGAAGCATTATATGTGAAGGTGGCCGGCAAACATATTGGCGAATTGTGCGAATGGCAGGTGCGTGACCTGAAAACATGGTTTAATCAATTGTCAATATCTGCACATGATCAACAAGTAGCAAAAAGGATATTGATAGAAGTGAACCAACGTTTAGAAACCTTGATAGATGTAGGTTTGGGCTACCTTACCTTGAACCGGTTGGCCAATTCGTTAAGTGGCGGCGAAAGCCAGCGTATACAGCTAACGCGCAGCCTGGGCAGTAACCTAACCAATTCATTATATATACTGGATGAGCCTTCTATTGGCCTGCACTCAAGAGATACGGTACGATTGATCAGTGTATTAAAATCATTGCGCGACCTGGGTAATACCGTTGTCGTGGTGGAGCATGATGAAATGATGATGCGTGAAGCGGATTATATTATTGATATGGGCCCCCTTGCATCGCATTTGGGTGGTGAAGTAGTTGCGGTGGGTAATTATAATGAGATAACAGCTAACCCGGAAAGCTTAACCGGCAAATACCTTACCGGGAAATTAAGTATCGATGCGCCAAAATCAGTAAGAAAATGGAACCGAAGTATTGTGGTGGAAAATGCAAGACAAAATAACCTGAAAGATATTACGGTTGCATTTCCATTGAATACACTTTGTGTGGTAAGCGGTGTAAGTGGAAGTGGTAAAACCACTTTGGTAAAACAAGTGCTGGTGCCTGCATTGCGAAAACTGAAAGGCGAATTTTCTGAGAAAGTGGGCTTGCATAAAAATATCACAGGAGATATAGATTACATCTCACAGATAGAAATGGTGGACCAAAATCCCATAGGTAAATCCTCGCGTAGTAACCCCATTACCTATATTAAGGCATATGATCATATCCGCGACCTGTATGCAAAACAATCCTTGTCAAAAACACGCGGCTTTCAACCCAAACATTTTTCTTTTAATGTAGATGGAGGCCGTTGCGATACCTGTAAAGGCG
>JANXUL010000243.1 GCA_025356235.1 Bacteroidota bacterium | reverse complement strand
GCAGTCCTGCTCTCCGTTATATTCGTACACATTCCCACGAATAAAAGATGGCTGGATATTCTTTACCGCATCATCCCAACGATTATTTTGCAGTATCACTACTTTTACCTGCTGCGGGCTGAGTATATTCAGTTGTAAAGTGTTTACAGATATTTGTACTTTCTGGTGTGAGCGTAACAGTTCATTATCAAAAGGCTGTTGCACCTGTCCGCCAACCACTACTTTATTCTCTACCACCATCATACGCTTGGTAAAAGCCAGTTTCGAGGTATCGGAATCCAGGTAAATTTTTAACAGGTAATTACCGCTTTTTGTTGGGATACAATTTCTTTCAGGCAATAAAGCCTGGTAGTGCACATACTTTGTTGCAGCTACAGATGATACGCGGTACTGGTTCAAACGGTTTTGTGTAAATCCTTTAATATAATCAAACACATTTACATCGTCTGCCGGCGACCAATCGGCATTGCATAGCTGATAAGTATAATAATAATTTTTAGCATACCCGCACAGGTCATCAAAATGCAGTTCAAGCTGGTCGTTTGAACTGAGCGTTAATAAAGCCATGCTTTGCTGGTTATTCTGCTGGAATAATTTAACAGTGCGGATATCGGGGTTATACACATGATCGGGTAACCGCTGGGCCTGCAGCGATTGAAATACTGTAAATACGATTACAAAAAAAATGGTCTTTCTCATACAGGTAAATCTTCTTTAAACATACAACATTCTGCCTGCCTGCAAATGCTTTTGCTGTATTGGCAGCGGCAATGTAGTTTTGATTGAACTAAAACCGTGCCGATTGAACCTGGCCTTCCATATCGCCAAACGCATTGCTTTTAACCGGCAGAAATCCTTTTCAAGGTTCATCATCCGTTTATCAGTTGCCGCCACCGCTTTAAGTGTAATGGCCATGATCATTACATTAGCTTTTGTAAATGGTTTTCAGCAAAAAGTTTCAGAAAAGGTTTTCAGTTTCTGGGGCCATGTACGGGTACAAAAATACGAGCCCAACAAATCCCTGGTAGCCGAAGAAACACCTATCGAAAAAAATGATACGATCGAGCTGCTGCTCCAACACGAACCCGGTGTTGAAAGAGTGCAAAGTTTTGCTACCAAATCTGCCGTATTGGAAAGGAACAAGGAGATAGAAGGGGTTTTATTAAAAGGCATTGAAAAAGGCTACGACAGCAGTAGGCTAAAGACCTATCTCAAAGAAGGTCGCTGGCTTAACTTTGATGATTCATCGTACAGTAAAGAATTATTGGTCTCTGCACCTGTTGCCACCCAATTAAACATCAGGTTGCATGATACGGTAACCGTGTATTTTATTTCCATTATTGATGGCTCACGTACCTACCGGAAACTGACCATAGCCGGTATCTATAAAACAGGTATTGAAGAATATGATAAGCTGTTTGTACTGGGCGATTTAAGGCTGATACGCCGGGTAAACGGATGGACAGCCGGGCAAACAGGGGGCTATGAAATATTTTTGAACGACTATAAAAATATTGATACCGTCAGTAATAACCTCTCTGAAAAATTACCCGTTCAATGGATGAGCCGCAGTATCCGCGAAGTATATCCAAACATTTTTGACTGGCTTAACATACAGGATGTAAACCGCAACGTGATATTTATTATAATGGCAGTAGTGGCCATCATTAACCTGATCACCTGTTTACTCATATTGATATTGGAAAGGACGCGTATGGTAGGTATTCTGAAAGCATTGGGTGCAAAGGATGGTATCATACAAAAAATATTTTTATACCATGCAACAGTTATCACCATTACCGGTATCGGCATTGGTTTTATTTTGGGTATGGGCATCTGCCTCCTGCAACAATATACCGGTTTTATTAAGCTGGATGAAGCCTCTTATTACGTAGCCACGGCACCCGTACAGATCATTTGGTGGCAGGTCGTGGCAGTTTGTGCGGGTACAGCGCTGGTTTGCTACGTATCACTTATTATCCCCACTTTACTCATCAAGCGGGTGAACCCGGTAAAAGCCATCCAGTTCCGATAGCAGGCACTGCATAGAATAGGCTAGCAGGATGGGTTATGATTTTTTTAAATGGGATACGATAATACCTGTTGCTACGGCAGCATTTAAAGATTCTGCCCCCCCCAGGCGTGGTATAGTGATGGGATGTGTGATAAATGCCCGCAGTTCCTGGCCAATGCCTTTAGATTCATTGCCAATAACCAGCACCCCTTCAGTAACAGGCGGTTCGCCATGCATGTTCTTGCCATTTAATAAAGCCCCATACACAGGCACGGCTGATGCTTCCAGCAGAGCCGATAATGGCCGGTACCAAATATTCACACGAACAATACTACCCATAGTGCTTTGCACTACCTTGGGGTTGTACAATTCAACTGTGTCTTCACTGGCAATAATTTGCGTAATACCAAACCAATCAGCTATCCTGATAATCGTACCCAGGTTTCCTGGGTCCTGGATACCATCCAATACCAAAGTCAGTCGCTTGGTAAGTAAGGGTTCTTTTACCATCTTTTTTTGTTCAACAATTGCCAATACCTGGTTGGGGGTTTGTAATGCGCTGATCTTGGCTAATTCAATCTCCGTAACAGTTACTACCTCAACAGGACCGGAATATTGTTCGGCCCAACCGGCCAAAGCATACACCTTTTTAATATGGTAATTGTTCTTTAATAATTCATCTGCCAGTTTGGGTCCTTCGGCAATAAACAGGCCTTCTGACTGCCTTTGTTTTTTCTGGCATAAAGATTGGATATATTTGAGCTCATTCTTGCTTAACATTCTGTATGCGTTTGACCGTTATTAAAGCAAATTTTATTCCCTTTTTCTTTCTGGCATTATTGCTGGCGATGACCAGTTCCTGTTCCGTTCTTAAAAGCACAAAAGTAAAAAACTATCCGATCGGCAAACCTTTTGTATTTAAAAATCAAGTCGTATTAAATGCGGATATCTCCAAAGATGAGAAAAATCGCCTAACGACTGATTTAGATAATTACTGGGATGACAGTTTAAAGTCAAGAGAAATAAAGCAGTTTTTTATTTTCACAAAAATTAAGAACCCGCCGGTATTCGATTCTGCTAATGTAACCCGTTCTGTTAACTTCATGAACGCTTACCTTAATTCACAGGGATATTATTATGCCAGTTTTAAAGATTCGGTCAAAGTTGACTCAGTAAATGATCAATTACGTACCACCGTTACCATAAATATAAATTTGGGGAAGAACATCACCATTGATTCGGTTTCTTTTGATTTGGGTGATTCTACTTTGCAAAAACTGACCAGACAGGAAGAAAAAAATACTTTTCTAAAAAAAGGTGTGCCTTATACTAAACAGGTTTTTAATTCAGAATTAGACAGGCTCGTGGGTTTATATCGCCAAAATGGTTTTTTCAATTTTACCAGGGAAGACATATATGTTCTGGTAGATTCGGCAGATGCCAAATTATTTCAACTCACTTTAGACCCTTTTAAACAGGCACAGATTATTGCGGAAGCCGACAGGAACAGGAGGATAAACCCAAAATGGGATGTTACCGTTCTGAAGAGGCCCACTTTCGATTCCAGTGAGCTTACACAGTACCATATAGGCAAATTGTATTACTACCCCGAAACAAAAATCACGGATGCTACAGACAGCCTTCCTGACCAAAAAGGATTTCTTGAATTCAAGCGGAATGAACTGGTGATGCGGTATAAAAAAGGTTTATTTAATTATATACCGTTACAGGAACACACTTATTTGCATAGTGGGGATTTGTACAACGAGAATAAATATTTTAAAACCATCAACACCCTTGGCCAATTGGGTGCCTGGCAACAGGTAGATGGCAAACCGGTACCGAGAGGTAAAGACAGCCTGGATATTTATTTCTTCCTGGTTCCTGCCATCAAGCAGAACTATACCATTGATCTGGAAGGCAGCCGCAATACAGCCGATATAGGTCTGGGTAATTTATGGGGTATCTCTACCAATTTTACCTATAATAACCGAAATGTATGGAAGCGGGCTATCCAATCAATTGCCACTTTCAGAACGGGCGTAGAACTTAACATCCTCACCACTAACAATGACCAACTCATACAAACATTTCTCCTGAATCTTGGGCATACCTATGTTTTTCCAAAATTGATTTTACCTTTTAAAGGTTGGAAAGGTTTGGAAAATTTAGATAATAAACGCACCCTGTTCTCTGTAAATGGAACATACATTGACAGAAGGGAATATTACCAACTCCGCTCACTGGTTACCAGTTGGGGTTATGAATGGAAGAAAGGAAATAATACCTGGCTATATAAACCCTTAAATATTGAGTTATATGCGATAGACAAATTACCAAAACTAGATGCCTTGATTAAGTTAAACCCTTTTTTAAAAGCCTCTTTTAATGAAGGCAAAGTGGTTAGCCAGAGTTTAACATTCATAAAAAATTTCAGCACGCAGAAGAACCCCAATAAAAGCCACTATATAAGATTTGGGGTAGAGGAAGCCGGCGGTATTCTTGGATTGATATCCGGTTTGAAAGATCAAATCTACCGGTATGTGAAAGTAGAGGCCGAATACCGTAAACTGATCAAGATGGGCAGGACAGATTTAGCCTGGCGTGCATTTGCTGGCGTAGGTTATAATTATGGTCAGGATCCTGTTATCGGTAAAACACTGCCTTTCTTTAAACAGTTTTCTGCGGGTGGCCCATATAGTATGCGTGCATGGGGCCTGCGGCAATTGGGTATGGGAAGTTCCATTCAAAGTGACACGATCTCGACAACCAACTACCGCGACCGTTTTGGCGATATGCAGTTAGAAGCGAATGTGGAATACCGTTTTCCATTAGTCACAGTTGCAGGCGTTAAAATTGCCAGTGCTTTTTTTGCTGATATGGGAAATGTTTGGAATGTAAAAAAAGATGTTGCCGACCCGAAAGCAAATTTTGCATTTGGTAACCTTATAAAAGACCTGGCCATTGGTGTAGGTTCCGGCTTGCGTATAGATTTTTCTTACTTTTTAATCAGGCTCGATTTTGCGTATAAAGTAAAAGACCCGGCCCGGCAATATAATAATGGCTGGATGACCGATTTTAAATTAGCTGAATACAGGCAGAATGGATTAAAAGTGAATAATTATGCTTTTCAGTTAGGTATTGGCATGCCCTTCTGATGCGAGAAATTGTTTGATTTCCTCTTCGAATCCATTTACCTGTTTGGCATCATTCACATGAAATAGCCCGATACGTGTTCGGCGTAAACTACTCATATAGCCCCCCACACCTAATGCAGCACCAAAGTCGTTCGCCAGGCTACGGATATAGGTACCTGTTGAGCAAACCACCCTAAAATGCACAACAGGTAATTCAATTTTTTCAATGTTAAATGAATGTATGGTTACCGGCCTTGGTTCAAGAATAACATCAACCCCTTTTCGAGCAGCGAGATATACCGGCTTACCCGCCTGTTTTATGGCAGAATGGATTGGCGGCGTTTGCATAACGGCACCGGTAAATTGTTTGGTAGCTGCCTCAATAACTTCCTGGGTAAGGTGTATGTATGCTGTATGTGCCTGCGGCTCACTTTCCAGATCATAGGTGGGCGTAACAGAACCGAGTGTGAAGGTTCCGGTATACTCTTTTTCCATCCCCATGTATTCATTGATCTTCTTGGTGAACTTACCGGTACAAACAATCAATAAACCAGTTGCCAATGGATCTAATGTTCCGGCATGCCCTACTTTGGAAATTTTTGTGAGGTAGCGGATTTTTCTTACCACATCAAACGAGGTCCAGTTCATCGGCTTATCCAATAACAAAACCTTACCCTCCAGATAAGGTTGCATGGAAGGATGTATCTGTTTTTGTTTCATGAAAATAGTTGAGGTAAATCGTGAGTAGTCAATCGTGAATAGTGAGTTGTGAATGACTGAGTAAACTCAGTTTTAAACTTATCTCACTATTCACGACTCACGACATCAGTACGCTCTCGCAAATAACACTCTTTGCGTAGATGGGTTACCGGTGAGGATACATTTGCCTGGTTCCTGTGGATTATTTAAAGGGATACAACGGATAGTTGCTTTGCTTAATTCTTTTATCTTATCTTCTGTTTCAGCTGTACCATCCCAATGGGCGGATACAAACCCACCTTTGGTATCTAATAACTGGAGAAATTCATCCCAGTTATCTGTGGAAAACATATGGTCTGTGCGAAATTGTTTTGCTTTGTTATACATCGACAGTTGTATCTCTTCCAATAAATTTTTAATATAGTCTTCAATCCCTTCCATTGCCACGCTTTGCTTTTCTTTGGTATCCCTCCTGGCTATTTCCACAACATTATTTTGAAGGTCCCTCGCCCCTATCGCCATCCTTACCGGTACGCCTTTCAACTCGTACTCTGCAAATTTCCAACCCGGCCTCGCATTATCCGAATCATCATATTTTACTGAAATACCCATGGCCTTGAGGTTTTTAACAATGGCCAGTACTTTTTCATCTATCAATCCTTTCTGTTCATCGCCTTTATAAATTGGAACAATAACCACCTGTATCGGCGCGATCCTTGGGGGTAATATCAAACCATCATCATCACTATGCGCCATAACCAATGCACCGATCAATCTTGTACTCACCCCCCAGCTGGTAGCCCATACATAATCCAGTTTATTTTCTTTATCGCTGAATTTTACATCAAAAGCTTTCGCAAAATTCTGTCCTAGAAAATGTGAGGTTCCTGCCTGTAATGCTTTTCCATCCTGCATTAATGCCTCTATACAATAAGTATCTTCTGCACCGGCAAAACGTTCGTTCGCACTTTTCACACCTTTAATCACAGGTAATGCCATCCAGTTTTCAGCAAAATCAGCATATACATCGAGCATCTGTTTGGTTTCTGCAATGGCTTCTATCGCCGTGGCATGCGCTGTGTGGCCCTCCTGCCATAAAAATTCCGCGGTCCGCAGAAAGAGGCGTGTTCTCATTTCCCATCTCACCACATTGGCCCACTGGTTGATAAGAAGGGGCAAATCCCTGTAAGATTGAATCCAGCCTTTATAAGTACTCCATATGATGGCCTCACTGGTTGGGCGAACCACCAGCTCTTCTTCGAGTTTCGCCTCCGGATCAACCATCAGTTTTCCTTTATTGTTAGGATCGGCTTTTAACCTGTAATGGGTTACTACCGCACACTCCTTCGCAAAACCTTCCGCATTCTTCTCCTCAGCTTCAAATAAGCTTTTGGGAACAAACAAGGGGAAATAGGCATTCTGGTGGCCGGTGTCTTTAAACATCTTGTCCAATACATCCCGCATATTCTCCCATAAAGCAAAGCCATAGGGTTTTATCACCATACAACCCCTAACCGCGCTGTAATCAGCCAGACTGCCTTTTATTACCAGGTCATTATACCACTGCGAATAATCCTGCTCTCTTGACGTAATTTCTTTACCCATATTAAATTTACAATTCCTTTAACAAAAAAAAGTACGCACAACTATTTGTTGGCAAAGGGTTTGTCACAATAATGCAAGATGCCCTAAGCAGCATCGCAAATGTATGTAACTTCACATTATCTAACCATTCAATCCTGCGGTCATGAAACACACTTTACTCATCTCTGTACTCAGCATTGGTCTTTTATCGGGTTGTTCAACCGCTTTTAAATCAGGACAAACCCCTGATGATGTTTATTATTCACCCGGCCGTAATCGTGAGGAAACTACCCAGAAGGAAGAGCAGACCCAGAAAAAGCAAAAAGAAGAATACGAACAATACGTTAGCAGCCAGGATGATCGTTATCTACACATGAAAGTAGCTAACCGCAGCCGCTGGAGTTCATTGGATAATTATGATTACTGGTACGATAGCCGTTACGATTTCTGCACTTGTTATTGTAACACGGGATGGAACAGCTATAACGCATGGAACCCCTATTGGAACCTGGGATTAAGGCCCGGTTTAAGCAGTAACTGGGGATGGAACAGCCCTATCTATACAGTGGTAAAATATACAAGTCCGGTATATGCTAATAACGGTTATACTTCCGGAAGTAATATTTCAGCTTATAAAAACAAAAGCTACAATAATAGTAACCTGGGCTACAAAGATCCAAAGACAGGAATTTTTGTAACCAACGGCAACAATAATAATAGTTTTGGTAATTTATTAAAAAGGGTGTTTACAGGTACTTCAACAGATAACACAAATAGTTTCGACAGGCCTGTCAGTACTTTCAATAATAATAATTCTACTACCTCACCTGCTAGCAGCAGCAGCGCCGGCGGTACCAGTGGCGGATTTAACAGTACCGGCACAAGTACCAGCACCGGTCGCGGCGGCAAAGGAAGTTAACAACAACATTATTTGATGCATGTTAAAGTGGGATTTACCTGCTTTACTGTTACACGTATACCCAAAACAAAAATGCTCTTATGAAAAAAAATCTACTCTATATATTTTCTCTCATCTGTATTTCTGCAATGGCACAAACACCTGAGGATGCCCTACGAACAGCCTGGTTTACGCAAAACGGTACTGCAAGAAATATGGCCACCGGAGGTGTGATGGGTTCATTAGGTGGTGATATCACGGCTAACCATGTAAACCCCGCAGGACTTGGTTTATTCAAGACCAATGAATTTGTATTAACGCCCGGTTTTGCACTTAACAATAACAAATTCAAATACCGGGGCACAGATACATTGAACAGTAAGAATAATTTTAATTATGGTGCATCAGGTATCATCCTCAGTTCAGGTACTAACCAGGGGCATCGCAAATGGACCAGCAGTGCTTTTGCTTTGTCGGTTAACCAGGTGGCGAATTATAATAACCATATCCAGTTTAAAGGCTTTAATAATTTCAGTTCATTCACCGAACAATATCTTGAAGAATTAACGAAAGACAGGGCCGATACGAATGCCGCATTGAGCAATTATATTTTTGGGTCCTCACTCGCTTTCAGGACTTATTTAATAGATACAATAAGGGCAGCCAATGGTTCTGTTGCCGGCTATCAGAGTTTAGTGCCGATTTCTACCGGAGTAAATCAATTGTATGATGCCACCACACGCGGCGGCTACCATGAAATTGCTCTGGGTGTTGCCGGTAACCTGGAAGACAAAATGTATGTGGGCGGAAGTTTAACCATTCCCATCATCAGCTATCAACGCGACCTTACGTATAGCGAAACCGATGCAACCACCAATCCTAATAATCAATTCAAATCATTCGAATACAAAGAAACCTTTTCATCTAAAGCGGTAGGTATTGGTGCCAAATTAGGGGTGATTTATAAACCACAGGAATACTTACGTATTGGTTTTGCATTTCACACACCACAGTTATTGGGCTATACAGATCATATTAGTTCTTCACTGGTAAGCAATACAGAAACGTATGCGGGCATCAAGAGTGCTAAGAGTGATGCACTGAACAGTGGTAAGGCGGGCGAAAGAAAATACAATATGATTACACCCTGGAGGGCTATATTTAGTGCCAGTTATGTATTCAGGGAGATCAGCGATACCCGCCGGCAAAGGGCTTTTATCAGTGCCGACCTGGAGTATGTTGATTATCGCGGTGCCCGTTATTCTCCTGCTGATGGAAACAACCAGGCCCTGAAAGATTATTACACTATCGTAAACGACGGTATTAAAAATACGTACAAAGGCAATATCAATTTGCGTGTGGGTGGTGAGTTAAAATTCCATACTCTTATGTTTCGTTTGGGTGGCGCCTATTATGGCAGCCCTTATGCGGATGATAACCTGAAAGCCAACCGTGTACTGGCTACCGGTGGTGTAGGCTACCGCGATCATGGCATATTTATTGACCTTAGTTATGCCCATATGTTTACCAAAGACGTACAGTTTGCTTACCGCCTCAACGACAAACCCAATACATTTGCGGAGCAAAGCGGTAGCAGGGGAAATGTTGTATTGACATTGGGTTTCAAATTCTAAAATAGGTTAGTTCTTTTAACCAAATTATTATACCCTTGCTGTAACAGTGTTGAGACTGTCTTGTGAAGCTGGCAACCATTGTATGGCCGCATCTTTTTTAAACCATGTCATTTGTCGCTTGGCATACTGCCGGGTATTGGTTTTTATATTTTTTATCGCCTGCTCCAGTGTGGCATTCCCATCAAGGTGATCAAATAATTCACGATAGCCTACAGTCTGTAAAGCATTATGTGTTCTGAAAGGAAGCAGCGATTTTACTTCATCCAGTTGCCCTGCTTCCATCATCTGGTCAACACGGGTGTGGATATGATCGTGTAGCTGATCTTTGGGTAACTTCAATCCTATTTTAATGATATTGAATGCCCGCTCCACTTTTTTTTCTTTTCGATAAGCCATAATGGATTGACCGGTGGCATATAATACTTCCAATGCCCGCATTAAGCGTTGCGGATTTTGTTGTTCGGCCACATCCCAAAAGGCTGGATCTTTTTGTTGCAGTTCTTTTTGCAGCCAGATCAATCCTTTATTGTTATACCCGTCAATCACCTGTTTGCGTATCTCTTCAGGCACAACCGGCATCGGGTCTATCCCATCACAAAAAGCCTTGATATACAAACCGGTACCCCCCACCATAACAGCTATTTTGTTTTTCTCAAAAATTTCATCTGCGGCTGCCAGTGCATACTTTTCAAAACTACCCGCATTCAGCTCATCTGTAACTGTGTGTGACGCGATAAAATAATGTTTTACTGCTGCCAGTTCTTCTGCAGATGGCCTTGCTACGCCAATTTTCATTTCCAGGTAACACTGTCGTGAATCGGCTGAGATAATATCGGTTTGATAATGTTTTGCCAGGGCAATTGCGAACGGTGTTTTGCCCACGGCTGTAGGGCCCGCAATGATAATGACTGTTGATTCTTTTTGATCTTTCATAATTTTTGTGCCTCTCTACCCCCGCCGGTTACAGGTAAGATCTATTCAGCAATTGCCTCATACAAAAAGGGGTTTTGTTTTTTGAAAAGAAAACCAACACACTTTCGCGGTTGGTTTCAAAATTATTTTTTATGTGCACTATTATTAAAACTCCTCCCCCATACCTTCTTCCTCAGTAGCCGTTTCATCAGCATCGGGGTCCTTTTCGCCCTCTTCGCCTTCCGTGCCAAACCCATCAGTTGCTTCAGATAGATCGTACTTCTCTTCTATATCGGCAAACTTATCACCCAATAAACTTTTGGTACCGTATTGCTGCGGGCCAATGCCTTCTGTCCTGGATACTGATGGATAAACCGTCTTACTACTTTCTTCCTTACTTACATTGATCAACTCTACCAGAAAAAGCCAGTGTTTTTCAAAATCATATTCATATACAAATTTCTGGTTGGTATCGCGTATTTCAGAGCCTATGGTAATATCTGCCATTAACAGGGGTTCTACCACATATGGTTTGTCATAGCGTTCAAAACTAATTTCTCTTCCCCGCTGCCAGTGATCATTGCTGCGAAAAAAAGTAGCTTTATGTTTCGAATCAAATTCATACGCTTTCAAAACAGCAAAATGCAGGTCCTGAAAATTTTGCGTATGCCTGATCACAATATCCCTGTAAACAGAATCGTCTTCTTCTAAATAAATCCTGAATTTTAATATAGCCATTCTGATAAGTTTGTGGTTTGGAGTTTGCAGCTGATGGATTAATCTTCCCGTATTTTTCCTTCCTATTTTTTGCCCTTTCACTTCTTAAGCCGCGCTAAAATACAATTTATTCAACCGCCTGCAAATTCAGTTCAGCTGCTTTTCCCAGCATAAATTGGTAAGCGGCTTCATAATTATTCGGTATCAGCCCATCCAGTATGGCTTCGCGGATGGCATCTTTGATCAGTCCAACGGGCCGTCCGGGCTGCAAGCCAAATTTCTGCATGATCATTTCCCCGGATATGGGTGGTTGCCAGTTTCTTATCTGGTCATTGGCTTCCACTTCCTGCAAACGGTTACGGACCAATTCAAAATTTTGCAGGTACCGCTTTACTTTATTGGCATTTTTACTGGTAATATCTGCTTCACAAAGCATCATCAGCAGGTCTATATCTTCCCCTGCATCAAATAATAAACGGCGGATGGCACTGTCTGTTATATTTTCTTTTGTAAGGCCGATAGGCCGCAAATGCAGCATCACCAGTTTCTGCACAAATCTCATTTTCTCATTCAGCGGTAATTTGAGTTTCGTGAATATTTTCGGTACCATCCTGGCCCCTACTACTTCATGGCCATGAAAGGTCCAGCCATGGCCTTCTTCAAATCGTTTGGTTGCGGGTTTACCAATATCGTGCAGCAGTGCCGCCCAACGCAACCATAGATCATCTGTGTTGGCTGAAATATTATCCAGTACCTGTAGTGTATGGTAAAAATTGTCTTTGTGCCCTTTACCATCCACATATTCAGCCCCGTAAAGGTCAACCATCTGCGGAAAAATCAATTGCAATAACCCACTCCTGAAAAGCAGGTCCCACCCCACCGATGGCTTATCACATAACATGATTTTATTCAACTCATCCGTAACCCTTTCCTGCGAAACAATTTTTATACGCTGTGCATTATCACTGATTGCCTGGAATGTTTCTGATGCTATTGTAAAATGCAGTTGTGCGGCAAAACGAATGGCACGCATCATACGTAACGGGTCGTCGCTAAAAGTCTGCAATGGCGCCATTGGCGTCTGTATGATCTTCCGTTCAATATCCTGTAACCCGTTAAAAGGATCAATCAATTGACCGAAATCATGTTTATTCAAACTAATGGCAAGTGCATTAATGGTAAAATCCCTTCGGTTCTGGTCGTCCTCGATAGAACCAGGCACCACTTCGGGTTTACGGCTGTTATGGGTATAACTCTCCTTGCGTGCACCCACAAACTCTACTTCCAGGTGAGACAATTTAATCTGTGCGGTGCCAAAGGTTTTAAAATACGCCACTGCGGGCTTAGGTTGAAATGATTCGGCAACTGCATAGGCCAGTTCAATACCATCACCCATACAAACAATATCGGCATCTTTGGTGGGCCTGCCTATAATCTTATCACGCACAAAACCGCCGATCAGGTAACAGGGCACCTGCAATACATCAGCAGCAGCCGCTATCTTTTCAAAAACAAGGGATTCTTTATCTGTACAAACTATCTGCATTGCTGCAAATGTAAGGCTGTTTGTTTATTTGGTTCAGAGGGGCAATACGGCCAGTAATTGGGAACGGGTAATCAACTTTGCACAATTGAAATGTACAAGGGGGCACTTTTTCCTGCCATGTAATCCACAGGGGCGGCAACTCAGTGATTCAGCAACTTCTATTACATGACTGCTATCCGACAAAGGCCCGAACCCAAACGCCGGGATGGTTGAGCAATACACTGCAGTAACCGGGGCATTTACTGCCGAAGCAAAATGCATCGGGGCAGAATCATTTACATAATTCATCACTGCATCTTTCATTAATGCAGCCGATTGCAAAAAATTAAGTTGGCCGGTAAGATTAATAACCCAAGTATGTTGGGAATGAGAACGGATACTTTCGCATAATGAATGATCTCCAGCCCCACCTATAAGGTAAACGGTTATTTCTTGTGATAATACATCAATAAAATGTGCCCATTGATCAGCAGGAAATTGCTTGGTAAACCATACAGAAGCAGGGGCAATACAGATGTACGGTTTTTGTTTCCATTGCCGCACAAACGATTCATCACTATCCGTTGGATATAATTTTGGTCTTGCCGCTTTTACATCGGTAAATGAAAGGATCAGTTGGTGGTTACGCTCTATTTCATGCAGTGTATGGTCACCTTCACTCACCTGATGCCGCACCACATCTGAAAATAAAAAACTGAACGGATTTTTATCGAACCCGATTGTTTGTTTGGCTTTTGATAGAGCTGTAAGCAAACCTGTTGCAGCAAAGCGTTGCAGATTGATCACCTTATCATATCTTTTTGATCTTATTTTTTTAAGTATCGTCAAAAGATGCTGATACTTTTTCTTTTTCTTATCCCATACCAACACTTCATGTATAAATGGGTGTTGGTGAAAAAGTATTTCATTCCCTTTTCTTACCAGTATATCCAGGGAAGCATCCGGCCATTGTGTGTGCAATTTTTCAAGCAGGCCTGTGGCTAATACCACATCCCCAATAAAAGCCGTTTGAATGACCAGTATTTTTTGCATATGAACAAAAGTAACCAAGTAGTGGGAGTTAATGCTATAATGGGCTAATTAGTAATGAATGATTAAAACGTAATCATTAAGGAATTAATGCCTTAATCACCTATACATTTCATGTTGGCAATAAATAAATCGAGAAGGTCACAGCAATCAAACAATTATCATTAACAAATTATTCATATTCCAGCTCATTACTAAAAAACTCCCAGTCAAATAAAATAAAACTGGAAGAGATTTTTTTTAATGAATTGCGCAAGTTTTTTTTTCGGAGGAATTTTTTTGTGTATTGATGGTTGATCATATTGCGCGTATCAATGCCCAAATTCAGGACTGCCTGAATAAAGGATTGCATTTTTTCGGTTGGAACATCTAAACTAACCCGGGCCATATAACTGGTTTATTGAATTAAATTAATCTTTCTTACGGGCAAAATCAAGTACATTATTAATGTGGAAAAAATTATGCCAACCTCAAAAAGGGGCTAACCGATTCTTTTACAGGTAATTAACAAAATAGGTAAGTTTCACACAGGGTTATGCACATTTTACGGGCGGATAATGCTTAATGTGCCATCTTTTTCCCATTTAATAATAGAGGAAGGTTTGCGGGGTTCAATATCTTCCTGACGGTAGTTCACTACGTAATTAACCCCGTCTACGATTACCCTATCTATGTCTTTGAAACATTGCGGGGCGGGATAGCCGCTGATATTGGCAGAAGTACTTACAATGGGTTTCCGGAACCTTTTAATCAGATTTTTGCAAAACTCATCTGCACAAATACGAATAGCCACAGAGCCATCTTCTGCTAACAGGTTTTCAGCCAGCTCAATAGCACCTTCATAAATAACGGTAGTGGGCCTGTTCACTCCTTTTATATAATCGAATATCTGCAATCCGGGCTGCGTAACATACCGCAGGATATCTTTTTCATCAGCCACCAATACGATCATAGCCTTTACATCGGAGCGTTTTTTTAACTGGTAAATCCTGGCAACCGCCTCTGCATTCGTAGCATCACAACCAATACCCCACACGGTATCCGTTGGGTAAAGGATCAGTCCTCCCTTCAAGAGTTTCTCGAGACAAGCTTCTATATCATCATTGAATGGCTGCATGCAGTAAAAGGGAATGTATGGATTTTGACAGCAAATTACTGATTGTGACAGAACAATTACGTTCTAAAGTTCTGATAATGCTTTGAAACTGTATGTTTGCAAAAAATTAAGCATGCCCTTACAAGCACAGATACAGGAAGTTTGGAATAACCGGGAATTAGTAAAGGATACGCATTACACCGATGCCATTAAAGCCGTTATCGAAGAAGTAGATAAAGGCCGCTTACGGGTAGCTTCACCTACCAACGGCGGCTGGATAGTAAATGAATGGGTAAAACAAGCCATCCTGCTTTATTTTGGTATCCAGCAAATGCAGACCTGGACAATACCCCCTTTTGAATTTTATGATAAAATGCTGCTCAAAAGCAATTATAAAGAATTGGGCGTGAGGGCCGTGCCCCATGCCGTGGCCCGCTATGGTGCCTATATTGCCAAAAATGTGGTGTTAATGCCCAGCTATGTAAATATTGGTGCTTTTGTAGATGAAGGCTCTATGGTAGATACCTGGGCCACCGTTGGCAGTTGTGCCCAGATAGGCAAAGGTGTTCACCTGAGCGGCGGCGTTGGCATTGGCGGTGTATTAGAGCCACTACAGGCCAGTCCGGTGATTATTGAGGATGGTTGCTTTATTGGCAGCCGTTGCATAGTAGTAGAAGGAGTTATTGTTGAAAAAGAAGCGGTGCTGGGTGCCAATGTGGTACTTACCCAGTCTACCAAGATTATTGATGTTAGCGGAAGTGACCCGATCGAATACAAAGGGCGGGTTCCTGCCCGAAGCGTAGTAATACCGGGCAGCTATACCAAAAAATTCAATGCAGGCGATTACCAGGTTAGTTGCGCCCTCATTATAGGCCAGCGAAAAGCCAGTACCGATCTGAAAACAAGTTTGAATGATGCATTGCGCGATTTTAATGTAAGTGCTTAGGCCACGGACCATGGTAGATTGTCTATGATCTATAATATCTTCTCTTTATTGTGCACTATTGACAATGGCTTATGGACAAAAAAATTACCCTCGCCGGCTTTTTAATCTCATTAACAGGGGCCATATTTTTTTCTACCAAAGCCATCTTCGTTAAACTTGCTTTTCAGTCAACCCATGTAGATGCCATCACCCTGCTCAGCCTGCGGATGTTATTTTCTTTGCCTTTTTATTTATTCGCGGCATGGCTGGTTACGAAAAAAGAAAATGTACAACCTTTATCCGGTAAAGACTGGTTGCTAATTCTGACCATGGGTATATTAGGATATTACCTAAGCAGCTTATTCGATTTTATCGGCCTGCAATATGTATCAGCAGGACTTGAAAGACTGATCTTATTCCTCTACCCCACTTTTGCAGTACTGATCAATACATTCATTTTTAAAACCAAACTTGGACGCGTACAGTTTATCGCCTTGGCATTAACCTACCTCGGTATTGGCATAGCATATTTTGGTGAATTACAATTGGATACCTCAAACCCGAAATTCTTCTTCGGCTCTTTCATGATTTTTCTTTGTGCCATCACATATTCGTTCTACCTCGTTGGTACGGGCAGAATGGTACAAAGAGTAGGGGTTACCAGGTACACGGCTTATGCTATGTTAGCTGCTACTGCAGGCATTTTTATCAACTTTCTGTTAACGCATACCATACAGGACATTCCTTTCTCATCCGGCTTAACCGGCTATGCCATTGCACTGGCCATTATTGCCACTGTATTACCTTCTTTCATGATGACTAATGGTATGAAACGAATTGGCAGCAACAATGTATCTATCATTACCAGCATCGGGCCGGTATCTACCATTGTTCAGGCACATTTTTTTCTGGGCGAAAAAATTATTGCTGCTCAGATTTTCGGGACTGCCCTCGTTATTGCAGGTGTAATACTCATCGGCTGGCAATCTAAATATGCCGGTGAAAACTGAGCCGTATCCATACTATTTTTTTACCGAAACTTTCCCGCTGTTTACCATGGTTTTCAGGCAGGTAACCTAATGAATATTTACTGTAGATGAAAGACCCTATTCATCAAGCCCCCATTGTGGAAAACTATTACTGCAAGTAGTAGTTCAGTTAAACGGAAATTTCATTCTTCTTTTTCCGGAGCAGGGAATGCTTTTCTCATTCAGGTAATCTTTGAAATCAGAAATTGATAAAAGGTTCTGTTCCGCGAGTTGTATTGATTTTCCAGATTTCAGGTTTAGTAATATGCCATTCCATTTCTTAATTGCATTCGTATGAGTTATTTCATAATAGCTTTCAATATCTTCTGTTGGTATATTTTTTTTGCTTAGGAAGGAGGTGAATGTGGTAGTACCCGAGCCTTTATCAACTTGCAAATTTGTAATACCTAAAACCGAGAGTAGGATTAGGAATAGGGGATAATGACTAAGATAAAAAAAATGTATTTTATTTACTTTCCAAAATACGATACTATTAGCTTCAGGATTTTTATTTCATGGTGGATAAAAAAATAGGCAGCGATAAATAATAAAGGCAGAAGACAACTACGCGTTATCAAGTTTGAATAATTTGTTCTGAGATTTATCATAGAATTACGAGCATTGTTACGGCTTGGCGATATGGCGGCATTCAAAACCTAAGTAAGACCATCATGATTTATTATCCGGCCATTTCGCTCAGTTCCAGCCAACGCAATTCTTTCTCTCCCAGCAATGCATCAATCGCAATAATCCTTTCGCTCATTTTCTGGAGTTCTTCAAAAGGTAAATTTCCGGTACCCATTTTATCAGTAATACTTTGCTTTTCTTGTTCTAAAGAGGGCATTTCTTTTTCCAACAAGTCAAATTCCCGTTTCTCTTTAAAACTCATCTTCTTCACACTCATCACTCCCGGCTCACGACTCACATTACCCACCGCCGACTCCGTTGTTTCCCCCTTGCTCTTCCTGTCTTCCAGTACATCCCATTTATTTTCCTTCTTCTCGTTGTCTTTCAACCAGATGCGGTATTGCGTATAATTACCCGGGAAATCCCTTACCTCTCCCTCCCCTTCAAATACAAATAAGTGGTCAACCAACCTGTCCATAAAATACCTGTCGTGGCTCACGATCAGTACACAACCCTGGAACTCACTAAGAAAGTTTTCCAGCACCCCCAATGTAGGCAGGTCAAGATCATTGGTAGGCTCATCGAGAATTAAAAAATTAGGATTGGTAAACAATATCGTTAATAATTGTAAGCGTTTTTTCTCACCACCGCTTAATGAGTTCAGGTAAGTGTATTGCTTATCGGGTGTAAACAAAAACAGTTCGAGAAACTGCGCGGCACTTAAACTTCCACCATTGGCCAATGGAAAATTTTCAGCAAAGGTTTTAACAAACTCAATCACCCGCATATTTTCTTTAATCACCAGGCCCTGCTGCGAAAAATTGCCAAACACAACCGTATCCCCAATATTTATTTTACCACTGTCGGCTCCTTCAATCCGTTGCAGCATATTTAAAAAAGTACTTTTACCAACCCCATTCTTACCAATAATACCAATCCTTTCACCTTTACTGAAATTATAATCGAAGCCTTTTAAAATAGGCAGGTCGCCATAGCTTTTATATACTTTCTTCATCTCTACAATTTTACCGCCCAGCCTGCTCATCTTTACCTGCAATTGTACCTGTACATCTTCTATTTTTTGTTTGGCCCTGGCTTCCACTTCATAAAAATTATCCTGTCGGCTTTTACTTTTTGTTGTCCTTGCTTTGGGTTGCTTGCGCATCCATTCCAGTTCTTTGCGGTATTCGTTTTTAGCTTTATCAATACTGGCAAGTTCGCTTTCTATGCGTGCCGCTTTTTTCTCAACATAATTTTCATAATCGCCGCGGTACACATACATGTTTTCCCTTTCCAGTTCCCATATCTCTTCACTTACGGCATCTAAAAAATAACGGTCGTGCGTTACCAATAGCAGGGTTACATTTTCCTGGTTCAGGTAATTCTCCAGCCACTCAATCATTTCAACATCAAGGTGGTTGGTGGGTTCATCCATCATCAATAAAGTATGCTTATGATCAAACCCAATATCAATAAGTGTTTTGGCCAATGCCACTCGTTTGCGTTGTCCGCCGCTCAGGTCACTAACAGGTTGTTCCAAATGGTGTACATTCAGCTTGGTGAGTATCTGTTTTACTTTTACTTCAAATTCCCAGGCATTCAGGTCATCCATTTTACCAAACAATTCCACGAGGGCTTCACCGTCTTCACTTTCACTGGCCATTTCATACTCGCGTATCACATTCATTACCGGGTGATCGGTATGGAAGATGTTTTCCAGTACAGTTTTACCCTCATCAAATTTCGGGTCCTGCTCAAATAAAGCAACCGTTACATCTTTATGAATGAAAAGCTTGCCTGCATCGGCTTTTTCATCCCCATTTAAAATGCGTAGTAAAGTGGATTTACCGATGCCGTTGCGTGCTATCAGTGAAACCTTATCCCCTTCGTTAATATGAAATGAAATATCCTTAAAAAGTGGGTTAATACCATAACTCTTCGTCAAACCTTCGGCAGAAACATAATGCATTTTGCAAAAATAAGCATCATGGGGGGATTTTGAATAATGAATAGTGAGTTAAACCCAAATTCATACCCGTATTCATGAATGTTTTCTGCTGATGATGTGGTTCAGTATTCATTCCCTCTCTGCGAACAAATCTGCCTCTCTGCGGCTCTGCGGTGAAAACACCCGATCACATGCATGCTTTACCTGGCTATAGATTTTTTTCACCGCAAAGCGGTAGAGCAGCTGAGAGTTTTGGGGAGGAAGAATAAATATTGTGGCTGCTTTATGGGTACACCACATCATTTCAATATGCGTAAAGATGTGACAACTGCCCTAATTTTACAGCCGGCCCTGTTTTTCGTGTTTTAAATTAAATTACTTTCGTAGCCTCTATGAAGAAGATCGAACTGGAAATTGTAGCCCTGTCTCACAGCATCACCCAAACCCATTCTTATGCGGTCGTATTGGGTGAAATGAACGGCCTGCGCCGTTTACCCATTGTGATTGGCGGGTTCGAGGCCCAGGCCATAGCCGTAGCATTGGAACACATGCAGCCCAGCCGCCCGCTCACGCACGATCTGATGAAGAACTTTATGAACGCTTTCAGTGTAGAATTACAGGAGATCATTATCAGCGACCTGCAGGAGGGTATTTTTTACTCCAAGCTGGTTTGTTTTACCGAAAATGATACGGTTGAAATTGACAGCCGTACCAGCGATGCACTGGCATTAGCCGTACGTTTTGGCTGCCCTATTTATACTTACGAACACATTCTCGAAAATGCCGGCATATTAATGGAAGACGGAGCTGGTAAAAAAGCAAAAGGCGAGGCAGTGGGCATTGAAGAAACCGGCAGCGGCCGCGACGACCTGAGTGGCATGAACCTGGAAGTTTTGCAAACCCTGCTGACTGAAGTATTGGAACAGGAAGACTATATCCGCGCCATCTCTATCCGCGACGAGATCAATAAAAGAAAATGATTTTAGTGAGTGGTAAGTAAATAAATACTTTCATCAATCACTACTCACTATTCACTACTCACTATGGTTCTCTTCCCCAACTGCAAAATTAACCTCGGACTCAACATTATCCGTAAAAGGGAAGATGGCTACCATGATCTGGAAACGGTGTTTTATCCGGTGGGGTTAAGGGATGCGGTAGAAATAATTAAGTCTGGGCAGAGCGGTTTTGAGAATGGCGTTGTTTATAGTAGTTCCGGGTTGCGAATTGCTGGCGATGATACTGATAACCTTTGCGTGAAAGCATATAACATGCTTACAAAAGATTTTCCTCAATTGCCATCTGTACAGATTCATTTACACAAAGCCATTCCAATGGGGGCCGGGCTTGGCGGGGGCAGTGCTGATGGCGCTTTTACCTTAAAACTGTTGAATGAATTTTGTGCGCTTAACTTATCTGATGAGCAGTTAATCGCCTATGCCTTGCAACTTGGCAGCGATTGCCCTTTTTTTATTCATAACAAACCTTGCTTTGCAACTGGCCGCGGTGAGGTTATGCAGGAGGTTACGCTGGACCTTTCTATGTACACTTTTATTATTGTGAATCCCGGCATTCATGTATCAACTGCAAACGCATTTTCACAAATCAAGCCTGATAAACCGCGACAATCCATCCTTGACATTATCCATCAACCCATACATTTTTGGAAAGGACAATTATTGAATGATTTCGAAACCGGGGTAAGTAAAACACATCCTGAAATCGCATGCATCAAAGAGCAGCTTTACGCAAACGGAGCTATCTATGCTTCCATGACGGGCAGCGGAAGCTCTGTATATGGCCTGTTTGAAAAAGATATGGAAACGAATTTCTCATTCGAACCCTCCTGCCTCGTTTACAAAATATAATAACACTCGTTAGTTTTGATTATTGATATTATTCAATAGAATTGCTATTTATTTGAATATTATCAACGTATCTTAATAAGATTTTAGTTTATCATTTGATTGAGACCCATTTTTTTCGTAATTTGCTGCTACGGTTGCCTGCCATTTCATTTCCTGAACATTAATTCGGTTGTACATGCTTGTTTCAAAACCTAGCGGGGGATTATATGATCCTTCCTTTGAACATGATGCCTGTGGCATTGGTTTCGTGGCAAATATCAAAGGCACTAAATCCCACCAGCATATTACGGATGCATTAACCGTATTGGAAAATATGGAACATCGCGGGGCTTGCGGTTGCGAAAGCAATACCGGTGACGGCGCGGGTATCATGCTGCAAATTCCCCATGAATTCTTTTTCGATGAATGTTTGAAACTGGGTGCGCATCTCCCCTCTTTCGGCAAATATGGTGTGGGTGTGATTTTCTTTCCAAAAGAGATCAGGCTGCGTGAAGAATGCAGGGATATTTTTAACCGCTCAGCAGAAAAACTGGGATTGGAAATAATAACTTATCGCAAAGTGCCCGTAAACAAACAGGATATTGGCCTCACCGCCTTATCCGTTGAGCCGTGCATGGAACATGTATTTGTTGGCTGCCCCGATCATATTACCAACCCCGACGAATTCGAACGCAAATTGTTTATACTCCGCAATTATGCGAGTCATACCATAATGAATACTGTTAAGAAAGATGAGGTAGGTTTTTACCTGGCATCATTATCTTACAAAACCATTATTTATAAAGGACAACTTACCAGCTTACAGGTTCGCGGTTATTTTCCCGACCTGAGCGATAAAAGAGTGGTATCGGCTTTCGGCCTGGTACACTCCCGTTTTGCTACCAACACCTTCCCTTCCTGGAAACTGGCACAACCCTTTCGCTACATAGCACATAATGGTGAAATCAATACTTTGCAGGGAAACCTTAACTGGCTCCGCACCAGCGAAAAAGGATTTACATCCCCTTATTTCAGCAAAGAAGAGATGGAGATGTTATTGCCGATTGTTACCGAAGGCCAGTCGGATTCTGCCTGTCTTGATAATATGATTGAATTGCTCGCACTCACCGGCCGGTCATTACCGCATGTAATGATGATGCTGATACCCGAAGCATGGGATGGCAACGAGCAAATGGATCCTGTTAAAAAAGCATTTTACGAATACCATGCCTGTATGATGGAACCATGGGATGGACCTGCATCTATTTCTTTCACAGATGGAAAAATAATCGGTGCCACTTTAGACAGAAATGGATTACGCCCTTCACGTTATGCTGTAACGCATGACGACCGCGTAATCATG
>JANXUL010000228.1 GCA_025356235.1 Bacteroidota bacterium | reverse complement strand
GCAATAGTATCACCAATCTGGATATTTATGGCAACCCTGTAAATGACCATGCCGGTTATCTTTCGCCCGTAAATATGGAAGTGTATAGCCAACTGATAGATAAAGCAGAACAACTGGTAGAAAATGACCATTCCTCTTTCCGGCATGTGCAGGCAATTCGTTTATCACAGGAATATGTTTACCTGCAACAGGCTAAATTTTATGGGAAAGATCAACATGGGGTATTTGAAAAAAATAGTAATGGAGCATTTATTGTTCAACCGGGTTTATCCAAACGTGTAGAACGCTTTGCTTCCATGTGTATAGATGCAGGGGTGAAAGAATTTTCTGAAGGCGGCATCTCACCTGCAAAATATGCTTCGCAGTGGCAGGCTATTTTTAAAACAGGTCCGGGTAATAATCTTGCGGTTAATGCTACTGTAAAACTTGCTTACCCATATGCGCCAGAATATCCTTCAAAAAAAGAAAGGACACTGGTAGATGAAACACCGGGGTATGAAGATTTCAGTTACAACTGGCTTTGCTTTTACGGCGTTCCCATGGAAGCATCTGTAGATTTGGGTACGATCAAAAAAGTGACAGCCATTTCCATGCATTTTTTGGAAGATGCACGCCACTGGATATTCCGCCCATCTGACGTTAGTGTAGAAGTATCGGGTGATGGCATCAGGTATCACGCACTCAATACCATTATCAATAAAATAAGCGAGGAGGACTATACGGTAAATTTTATGCCCTTCCGTTTTTCCATAAATGATAACATACGCTATATAAAAGTGAAAGCCACTAACTGGCCCTCCCTGCCCGGCTGGCGTTATCATAAATATAAAAAACCGATGATTGCCTGTGATGAGATATGGGTGGAATGATTATTGTAAAACTTATAAGTAATAAAATACTTAGAAGCTGTTTGAGTTAAATAAATAAAAAGAGTTATTGGGAGGGTAGTAGAATAAAGTTTGGAAGTCAGTCGTTGAGTAATTAATGACTAAAAAAACCACCTTTTCAACTGACTTCCAGTGGCAAATTATAGAAAGTTTACTGAATGTGAAGCGAAAACCTAAATGGGACTTAAGAAATATCTGGGAAGGGATATGCTATGTAACACGAACGGGTTGTCAATGGCGGCTATTGCCATTGGGTTATCCCCCCTGGCAAACGGTGTATTGGTATTTTAGAAGATGGACAATGGATGGAACTATTGAAATAGCCCATCAGGAAATACGCAAGGCCGTAAGAAGGGAACAGGGCAAAAAAGAGTCCGCTAGCCTGGGAATTATAGATAGTTGCAGCGTACGAATGAATGCTACAAGTGGGATGCAGCGTGGAATTGACGGCAATAAAAAGATAAAGGGCCTGAAGCGCCATGTGATAGTGGACAGTCTGGGTTTGGTAATAGATGTTGTTGTACATGCAGCCAATCTTCACGACAGCAAAGGGGCAACACGAGTACTGGAAAAATTGAATGGTTCAAAGTATGATGAACCCAACCTGGTACAAATATTTGCGGATGCTGGTTACCGGGGCAAACTGATAAAATGGGTAAAAGAGAAACTAAAAATGAACATGACCATTGTAAAACGAACGGATAAAACAATTAAATGGGCAGTCCAACCTAAACGCTGGATCGTAGAAAGGACATTTGCCTGGCTTCTTAATTTTAGAAGACTGGTGATCAATTATGAGAGAACACCCGAATCTGCTGTCAGTTACATCTATTTGGCTATGATGTGCCTAATGGTAAAAAATATTAATTAACTCAAACAGCTTCTCAATATTTAAAATTCAACATTCAACATAAATATGCCTTACCGGTAATTAGTATGCCCCGGCTCAGCATCTTCTTTTTCTTTCTCTTTTTCGTAAGCCCGGATAATGGCTTTTACTAATTTGTGGCGTACCACATCTTCTTCCGTTAATTCAATATGGGCAATGCCTTCAACATTTTTTAAAATGCGGGTAGATTTTTCAAGACCGCTGCGCATATTCCTGGGAAGGTCAACCTGTGTGGGGTCGCCGGTAATAATGGCTTTGGCATTGGCACCAATACGGGTCAGGAACATTTTCAACTGCAAGTCGTTGGTATTTTGTGCCTCATCTAGAATGATGAATGCGTTATCCAGGGTACGGCCGCGCATGTAGGCCAATGGTGCGATTTCGATGGTGCGGGTGCTCATATAATAACCGAGTTTATCCGCAGGAATCATATCATCCAAAGCATCATATAAAGGCCGTAAATAGGGATCGATCTTTTCTTTCAGATCACCTGGTAAAAAACCAAGGCTCTCACCTGCTTCTACTGCGGGCCTTGTAAGGATAATTTTCTTGACTAATTTATTTTTCAATGCCCTTACTGCCAATGCAACAGCTGTATAGGTCTTACCGGTACCGGCTGGTCCGATGGCAAATACAATATCGTTTCTGTCTACTGCCTGCACCATTTTTTTCTGATTCTGTGTACGGGCCCTTACCGTTTTACCATTTGGCCCGAATACCAGAATATCATTGGGGTTCCGGTCAATGAAATTATCAACGGTTTCGGCATCATCTCCACCTAAAATCTGTTCAAAATAATTTTCACTCAGGTGGCCATTTCTTTCGAGGTACTGAATGATGAGGTCAATCTTTTCTTTTGCTGTTTCAATCTGTTCTGGGGCCCCGCTAAGTTTTAATTGTGTCCCGCGGGAGAGGATCTTTAAGAGTGGGAATTTCTTTTTCAGCAAATCTAATTTTCCGTTATTTACGCCAAAAAATTCAATGGGATTAACGGATGCGAGGTTAATGATAGTTTCAGTCAATCTGTTACGGTTTAATGAGTTAAAAAGAGCTAAAAACTTCTATTCCAAATTTAATTGCATAACAACATCAAAACCTAACACTTCTTATACACAGATGTGGATAGTGAGTTATGGAGTTTTGGAAAAAACAACTGGAAAATTTTGGAATCGTTTTATTGATAGACTATCGTTTGATTCACAATTTCTTTAAAGCAGCAATGGTAGCCGAAGGGTCGGCAGATTTGAATACGGTATTGCCAGCAACCAATACATCGGCCCCGGCGTGTACAATGGCTGCTGCATTATCGAGTGTTACGCCGCCATCAATTTCAATCAATGTATGCAGGTTCTTTTCTTTGATCATGTGTTTAAGTGCACGGATTTTATCAATGGTATGGGGAATGAATTGTTGCCCGCCAAATCCTGGGTTAACACTCATAAGCAGTACCATATCTATATCATGCAGGATATCACTTAATAAATGAACAGGAGTATGCGGGTTCAATGCCACGCCGGCTTTCATACCCAGGCTTTTTATCTGTTGCAGGTTACGGTGTAAATGTGGGCAGGCTTCTATATGTACGGTTAAGATATCAGCCCCAGCTTTTTTAAAAGCTTCGGCATATTTACCTGGCTCCTGTATCATCAAATGTACATCACAGATTTTGGTAGTGGCTTTGCGCACAAGTTCTATCACGGGGAAACCATAACTGATATTAGGAACGAAACTCCCATCCATCACATCTAAATGAAACCAGTCGGCCTGGCTTGCATTCAGCATATCACAATCTTTCTGAAGGTTCAGGAAATCGGCACTTAATAATGATGGGGCAATAATGGGCATTCTGTCTATTTTAGTATGGCAAAATTGAGCAATTTTATTTTTGTCAGGACATTTTATTTCACGCCCAATCTTTTCAATGCTTCGGCTGCTTCTTTCAGCTTTGGATCAAGCGTTACTGCTTTTTGATAATTGGCCATGGCTTCGGCATTATTCTTCAAAGTTTCCTGGCATTTGCCCAACCAGTAATAACCATCTGAATAGGTATTCTTTACCGTAACCACTGTTTTAAAAACCTGCAGCGCTTCATTGATTTTTTTATTATCGTAATACAAAAATCCTTTCTCCATATAGGCTTCCATGTAGTTAAAGTCATTATAAATACACTGGTTAAAAGCGGCAATGGCTTTTTGCTGGTTACCTGTTCTTGCATAATAGACACCTGATATAAACTGGCAATGCGCCTCATATTCCCTACCCATGCGCAGGTTGCTTACCTGTTTGGTTAAGAGTAGGGCTTTTGGGTTTTTCTGCTCGGCCATTAAATTTGCTGCTGCCAGTAGAGCATCCGGTGCGGGATATACACGTATGGCATACTTATAAGAATGCAGGGCACCTGCCGTATCTTTTATGGTCTCCTGTAACCGTGCCTTCCGGTACCATAGCCCATAATTGAGACTGTCTTTTTGGATAAGGGAATCCATTTGACGCATAGCCTGTTGGTACGCCCCGATACTGTCCAGCACATCTACCAACTGCAAACGCAGGCCCATGCTATCGGGATTTTTGGTTACCTGTTTAAATAATTGTTTAATAGCAGTGGGCATCTCCTCTTTATGCAACGCATCAGGGGTATTTTTTTTTGGCTCATCATTACAGCCCATAAACAATATTAATAGCAGGACTACACTCCATTGTTTCATATTGCAAAAATATGCTGATGGGCGATGTGCTGACAGGTTTTTGATAAATGACGGGATCTCTACCCTTATTTTTGCCGAATATTAACAATTATGAAAAAAATACTTCCTGTCCTTGCCCTGTTGCTTTTCTGCATGGGTGATGCTCTTTCGCAAACCAAAACTTTGGTGGCAGATTCTGTTTTATTTGCCGGAGAAAAGCATTTTAAGAATATCCGGCAATTAACCTTTGGTGGCGATAATGCCGAGGCCTACTGGAGTTATGATGGCAAGTACCTCATTTTCCAACGAACCAATCCGAAAGAGGGATTGAATTGCGACCAGATATTCATTGGTAAAGTTCCTGTTAAACCCGGTGAGAAATTCACTTATAAAATGGTGAGCAGTGGTAAGGGCCGTACTTCCTGCTCTTATTTTCTACCGGATGGGAAACACATTATTTATGCATCTACACATAATGGGGCCGATACCTGCCCACCCATACCCGATAGGTCAAAATACGGCAATAAATACATCTGGCCGGTCTATGACAGTTATGATATTTTCATGGCAGATATGAATGGGAAGATCGTGAAACAATTAACAACTGCAAAAGGGTATGATGCCGAAGGCACTTTATCGCCCGATGGAAAAAAAATGATTTATTGCAGTGATAAAGATGGAGACCTTGACCTTTATATAATGGATATCGCCACAGGCAAAGAAAAAAGGATAACCCATACTTTAGGCTATGATGGGGGTGCGTGGTTTAGTCCGGATGGAAAAAAGATCGTATGGAGGGCCAGCAGGCCCACAACCGATGCTGAAGTAAAAGAATACAAAGAATTATTATTGCAGGGAATGGTAGCCCCCACACATATGGAAGTGTGGGTAGCGGATGCGGATGGAAAAAATCCAAAACAAATCACTTTTTTAGAACAGGCTAACTGGGCACCAAATTTTACGCCGGATAGCAAGCACATCGTTTTCTGCAGTAACCATGAATATAAAAGGGGCTTCCCTTTTAATATGTACCTGACGGATATTAACGGGAAAGGACTTGAAAAGATCAGCCGCGACAAAGGCTTTGATGCCTTTCCTATGTTCAGTCCGGACGGCAGGAAAATTGTATTTGCATCCAACCGGAATAATGGCGGAACGCATGATACAAATCTTTTCATAGCTGATTGGGTAGAATAATTAGTGATTAGTAATTAATAAATATTAATTTGTAGCAAAACAGCGTTCTATGCAAACAGGCCTTATCCACTTACACAATTTTCTGCGTTGGGTGATTCTCATTTTATTGGTTATTTCAATACTGAAAGCCTATTCAGGCTGGCAGGGCAGGAAAGTATTTGCGCCAGGTGATAAAAAGATATGGCTGTTTACCATGATAAGTGCGCATACTACCTTACTGTTGGGTTTATACCAGGTGGTATTGGGCCGCTACGGAATATTCAGCACCACTTTACCTGAGGGCACCAGTGTGATGAAGGACAAGTTCTTCCGTTTCTTTTGGGTAGAACACCCGGCAGGAATGATACTCGCCATTGTATTGATTACGTTAGGCTATGGCATGTCAAAAAAATCGGTAAGTGATGAAGTGAAATACAAAAAAGCTTTCTACTATTTTTTAATTGCATTAATCGTAATACTGGCAACTATCCCATGGCCATTCAGGGAAATTGTGGGAAGACCAATATTTCCGGGAATGTGATGTAGGTTGAAACCGAAAAACTTCTTTTCCATTTAATCAATTCTATACTGATTAAAACGGGGAACTAATCTTTCGACATTAAATCTTTCTTATGTCACCAAACAAAACTACTGCTAACGCCGGTGCCCTCGGTATAATACTGCTCGCAGGTTTTACAGCCGGCACGCTCGATATACTCTCTGCCTGCACACAATACTATCTCAATACAGGTAAAAACCCGGTAATGGTATTGAATTATGTTGCCAGTGGTTTTTTCGGTAAAGAAACGGCTTATGCAAACGGTATCATCATGCCTATTGTGGGTTTGCTGTTTCATTACCTGATTGCTTTCTCATTTACGTTATTTTTTTTCTGGCTGTATCCAAAATGGAAGACATTGGCATGGAATAAATTGGTAACAGCTTTCGGGTATGGGTTATTCGTTTGGGCAGTGATGAACCTTCTGGTGGTGCCAATGAGCCTTACACCCAAAAGACCTTTTGATATTTCCAGGGCCGTTATTGCAGCAGCGATATTAATTTGTATGATCGGATTACCGGTTACGTTGATTATTGGTAACTATTATGCTAAAAAGAAGGAAGGCCGGTTGATTTTGAACTGATACAGTGGCCTTCTAAATTTTTCTTTAGGCTTTCCAATCTGCTTTCATAATCCCGATAAATTGTTTCATTTCATCCATTGTACCTACGCTTACCCTGGCCCATTTTCCATCGGCGTAATTATTAGACCGAAGTATCACATTCTTTTTAAACATGTCTTGTGCAAAATCTCCCGGATATTTCCCCAAAGGGAAGAACAGGAAATTGGTGTAAGAAGGGATACATTTAATATTCATCTCTTTTAATGCAGTAAAAGTATATTGGCGGGCTGCTGCATTTTTTTGTTTGCACGATTCTCGATGTGCTTCATCTTTCATACTGGCTGCGGCTGCGGCCATAGTTAGGTTACTGACCGTAATCTGTGAATTCCTGAAATAATTCTCATCCAGTAAATTGATGGTAGTAGGATGCCCCGCAATAAACCCTACCCGTAAGCCTGCCATCGCATGGATTTTTGAAAAAGTCCTGACAACAATAATATTGGGATTTTGATGTGTTAACCCAATCATCGACCGGTTATCAGGTGTGTTTAAAAAATCAATATAAGCCTCATCAATTACTACCATGGCTTTTTTAGAAGCTTCTATGCAAAAATTTTCTAAAACACCTGGCGGTATAATGGTACTGCTCGGATTGGCTGGATTACATATATACACCAGTTGTGTTTCGCTGTTAATGGCTCGAAGCATGGCGGGCAGATCGTGTATTTTATCAACAGTTAAAGGGATCTCAATAACTTTTGTTCCTATTTTTTTTGCAGTATTGGGTAAAGTGGCGAAAGTGGGTGCAGCGGTTACCAGGTTGCCTTTACTAAAATGCCTCGCCAGCATTTGCAGCGAATCGCCCGACCCTGCTGTTATTAATACCTGGTCAGCACCTACCTGGTAATAGCTGCTCAATTGTTTTGTAAAACCCTGTAAAGAGGCTACGTTGAATTGATAGCGATGTGCTTCTGTAAGCATACCCAGTAATGCCTCTTTCGCTTTAGGCGAAATGCCATAAGGGTTCTCGTTCGAACCCAGGTTGATGAACCCCTCAGCTGCCCCAAAACTCCGCAGCAAACCTTCTTCATTTGCCATGGAAGGTAATGCAAAGCCAAGGGCCAGTGCAGCCAATGAATTTTGTTTCAACCAGTCGCGACGGTTAGTTTGGGTGGGCATAATGGTGGGTTTAGAAGTAAAAGATACTTTTAATTTTGGAATTGGTGAATTGGGGTTTTTTAAAAGAAATTTCAAAATTCAATTTTTTCCAATTGTAAAATCTGCCATCACCGTTTCCCCAACTCAATAATCTCACAATCGCGGATATCTTTTCCGTCAATCACAAAACGGATCAATGTTCTCACTGCGTGCCAGCCCTGTTTGCCCGCGGCACCGGGGTTCATGTGGAGGCAACTGAGTGAATTATCGTACATTACTTTTAAAATATGTGAATGTCCGCTGATAAATATTTGAGGATGATTTTGTTGGATCAGCAGCTTTGATTTTGCATTATATTTTGGCGGATAACCACCAATATGCAGCATCATTACATTTACCTCCTCACAGATCCATTGCAACAGTTCGGGAAATTCGCTGCGGATATCAGATCCATCAATATTGCCATATACGCCGCGCAAAGGTTTAAAAGCCTTCAAGGCATCGGCTATGGCAGCAGTGCCAAAATCGCCGGCATGCCATACTTCATCGCAATTTGCAAAATGTTTGAACACTGCATCATCTAAAAAATCATGGGTATCTGATATGAGGCCTATCGTTGTCATGCAACTGCTAAGTTATCCTCTAAAACAACCTAAGAATTGCTTATTTATTTCTAACTTCCCCCTAGTTAAAAACTTGTTATATGAAAAATCTTTTCTTTTCCATTTATGTTGGCATACTAACCCTTGCTATGCTTATTAACCAGAACACACTGACCGCACAGGCTAATCCTGAAGATAAGACCCCATTCACATTATTAACAGGATGGAAACTCCTGTTCAATGGAAAAACACTGGAAGGATGGCGCACCTATCAAAAAAAACCTGCCGATTCATGGTCAGTTAAAGACGGAATGCTTTATAACAAAGGCAATAAAGATCCGCAAACACAGCATGCCGACCTGATTACAGAAAACCAGTTTGAAGATTTCGAATTATCGGTAGACTGGAAAATAGCCCCTGCAGGTAACAGTGGTATTTTATATATGGTTACGGAAGAATTTCCATCTTCTTATCTAAGTGGGCCGGAATATCAATTACTGGATGATAAAGGGTATCCCCAAAAAATTGAAGACTGGCAAAAAACGGGAGCTAATTATGCAATGGATCCTCCATTACTGGATGCTACAAAACCTGCAGGTAAATGGAACCATACCGTAATTAAAGTACGTAAAGGCCATGTAGAACATTGGCTAAATGGTAAAAAAGTAGTCGCGTATGATTTATGGAGCGATAGCTGGAAACAACACAAAGCCACCGGCAAATGGAAAGATGCAAAAGGCTATTGTGCTTCAAAAAAAGGACATATCGCTATACAGGATCATGGCGGGGAAGCTTGGTTTAAGAATATCAAGATAATGGAACTGTGATTGCCCTAGAATGGCCGATGGGCATAGTAGTTTATACGAAACTTGTTTAGATGTCCAGAGCGGCTACCATATTTACAGGTGTATTATTTTTTTTGGCCTGCAGTACAACTAAAAAAATGGACTGGCCTGTTCGGCAAGAAGCTGTAACCCGGCAAACAGGTACTGCCTTTTACCAAACAGTAGCTGCCTGGAAATGGAAGGAGAGGGATTCGCTTGCGAAGATTGAAATCCTATCGGGCAATTTTCCGTCTTTTCTTAAAAAATTTGTGCGTATACGCACTTCCATAACAGATAGTATTACCGGCAAGATTATTTCAGCTTATTATTTTGTAGCACCGGATTACCTGGCATTGGGAACGGATGATGATTGGGCCAGGATTCCCCTAACCCCAATGGCAGCGCAGGTTATTGCCGATAGCTTTCATTGCTTTTTGCCTACCCGGAAAATGGTGAATGATATGTATGAACAGGCGGTTGTAAAACTGGCCCCTGTTCCGATGTATGCATTCCGCGATAGCTCGGTTACCATGTGGCAACATCACCTGATCATAGAAGGGCAGCGCAAAAACAGGAAAGGATTGATAGCCGGAATAAAAAAAGATGTAGTACTCTCAGGTAAAATAAGCCGCGACAACCGGCACGACCGTGAAGCCATTTACGGCTGGCACAAATTAGATGGGAAAGCAATACAACCCTTATATACTGGGCATATTAACTGGTGGGTAGATTACAGTCACGGAATACGCCTTGTTTACCGAACCATATGGGTAAACGGGAAACCAATGGATTACACAGCAGTGATGAAAGATGTCGTATTGCAGAAATTAGTATGCGATGAGGAGTGGAGCGACTTTCTTCGATATTGATTTTACATGTTGTAATTGGTCATTTTTTTTCAATTCCCAATTTTCTTACAGGTATTTTTCTTCCACAACATTCTTATGGTGCAGCATGTGCCCGAAAATAATATAACCCACAGCATTGGCTGTTACCGGGTTATTGCTGGCAACGCCTTCGGCGGATAATTGCTCTTCGTTTAACGATTGTATTAATAGGTCGGTGGATTTTCTTAATGCGATAAATTCCTCTTTGATCGAAGCAAAACTTCGTATAGCGGCCAGGGAATTTTCTGCGTAGGTATTTTCATCAAAAGAGGCGAGGGGCGTTTTGTCTTTTCGGGCAATGCGCAATAAGCGGTACGACATGATCCTTTCTGTATCAACCATGTGTTGTAATAATTCCTTTAATGTCCATTTACCTGGGGCATAGCGGTAATCTGCTTTTTCTTCGGTCAGATTTGTATAGAAAGTAAGGAGTGGTTCAGCGTATTTTCCTTTTGCTTCTGCAAGGCTGTTGGCATTTACCAGTGAAATATATTTACCGAAATACGGTGGGAAGTCCGATGGTTGTGGTCTGGGCATTACAATTTAGTTTTGGTGGTGGGTCTTAGAATGGTAGGTGTAGCATGGTTCTTAACCGGTTCTTTGGTAACCAATATAGCTTTCGTTGTGTCCGCGTCTTCAACGGCATTAAAGGCATTGATGATACCTCCAGATCTGCTTAACGTGTTAAACGGTATCGGTTCATCTTTAGAGCCGGGTTTGATACTGGGAATTATGGGAGCCGGTTTTAAAACAGATTCCTCAATTATTTTTTTAACCTGAACGGCACTAAGATGCGGGTAATAAGAGCGGATCAGCGCAGCCAGGCCCGTAACGATAGGTGTTGACATACTGGTGCCTTTTAAATTACCATAATTGTGTGCGCCGGGTAATGTTGAATAAATGCGGACACCGGGTGCAAAAACATCTACATTCTCTTTTCCATAATTACTGAATTCGGCAGCAATGCTCCCGGATATTTTAGGATCGCTGCTGGCACCTACTGTAATAAAATTCGTTGCCTCACTGTTCCATTGTTTCAGCCATGGATTGGGGAAGCCTTCTTTCGTATCAAGATTATAACTTTCATTGCCAGATGCATGAACAATTAATACATCATGCAGTTCGGCATATTTTACGGCACTATCAACCCATCTTTTTTCAGGTGAAAAATATTTTCCAAAACTCATGTTGATCACTTTAGCACCGTTATCTACTGCATAACGAATAGCGAGTGCCACATCTTTATCATACTCATCCCCCTCCGGTACTACCCGCAACATCATGATCTGAACATTGTCTGCCACACCATCTATACCAATGCCGTTATTACGTTGTGCACCAATCAGTCCGCAAACATGCGTGCCGTGCTTGGCTGCTGATGCGGGTCCCATTACATCGTTGTTGCCATAAAACCTGTCGGCTAAATTGTAGTAATCATCTTTTACAATATCCCTGCGGTAATCGGCGGGAGCCTTATCTTTCGATTCAAAAGCTATTTTCTTGCCTTCTACATATTCGTCAAGATCAGCAATGGTATTGGTATTACTTTCATCGGCATCAACGCCTAACATTTTTATACAGGTTAGATAACCAAACTTAGCTTCCCGCGCCATTTTAGAAACGGGCTGAAATTTTTCAAGCTTTTCACAGGTGTATTCATCGAAGCCCATTTCCTGGCGAAGTACTTTGTCGTGGCGTTTAATGGCTTTGGCAGTTACTTCTACAAATAATAATTCTACCTGGTCATCCTGACTAAAATTAAGTTCAGTGGATGCTTTCCTAAAGAGGGCGTATTCGCTTTTATCAAGTGCGGATAAAGCATTACTGTCAATTGCCCTGCCTGAGAATTTGGTTTTGAACTGGTGGTATATTCTGGATTTTTCGTCGGATGCTTTGATAATGTTGCGGCCATCTTTTCCACCCAGGAAATTCCAACCATATACATCATCCACATAACCATTACCATCATCATCAATACCATTTCCGGGAATCTCTTTTGGGTTGCGCCATAAGATATTTTTCAGGTCTTCCTGGGTAGTATCAACCCCCGAGTCCAGTACGGCCACGATAACAGGTTTGGAAACCTTGTGTTTATCTTTCAGGAAAGTGTAGGCTTTGGTAAGACTGATGCCGTAAAAGGAATCCTGGGCGTAATCCAATAAATGCCAGCCTTTGGGGGCTTCTGTTTGGGCATTACCCTGATAGAAGAACAGTGGCAATGCCACTATGGCTAAAACAATCCCACGATGCATCATTATGTAAATTTATCTATACCCCAAATTTGCGAAATGATAATGATATAATAACGGTTGAATGCCAGTTTTATGAAAATGTTAAGGATGCTGCCTTATTCGGCCATGAATAACCATTATTCAGCTGCCTATCTTGAAAAAAGGTGTGGAAGACCGATCAGGATTCGGCTTTCCTATTACCCAGCAATGCCATTAATCCGATTACTGGTCCAATAGCCAGTAACGTGTAAATGAAGCGCGCATTGCCATCATTCACAAATCCGTTAATAAGTTGAATACTGATGATAGTAATGGAAAACCCGATGCAATTCACAATCGTTAAAGATGCGCCTCTTGATTCTTCCGGGGCATTTTGTGCTACCAGTGTGGAGAAGAGGGGTGAGTCGGCGATGACTACCAGTCCCCAGAAAAAAAGAAAAGCAACCATTGCAAAGGCAGAACTGTTTAATAAAAAAAATGGTGAAAGGATACAACAACATCCCGACAGGAATAATGAAATAGCGGCAACCTTCTTCGTTCCGAAAAATTGCGAAATGGATCCGCTGACAATACAGGCAAGGCTGCCCGATCCTATAATTAAGAAAGATAAAAATGGGGTATTCAGTGTTAGTGCTGCGTTATGTTTTTGCCAGTTTGCCAGTATAACAGGTACAAATGCCCAGAATGCGTATAACTCCCACATATGGCCAAAATAACCAAAGGCCGCCGCCCGAAAGGGCTTATTGGCAAAGCCTGACAGGAAAGCGGCTAACCTTATTTTTTGTGCTGGTTTCCGGTAAGGGCCATCGGGTAGTAACAGCCCTATTATCAATCCGCCTAAAACGCATAGGGCCGATGTTGCAAAAACAACATATTTCCAGGGCAGGTTTAAGGTAAGGCTTTTTAATAAATGCGGGAATGCTGTTCCCAATACCAAAGCGCCTACCAGGAAACCTAATGATTTGCCCAGTCCTTTCTGGTAATAGTCAGATGCGATCTTCATACCAACCGGATAAATGCCTGCCAGGAAAAAACCTGTGAGGAAACGAAACAGTAGTAATGTTGCAGAATCAATTCCTTCCATACTTATGCCCAGGTTGCATACAGCTGCGGCTATTGCGGCAGTACAAAAAACCAGGGAGGGAGAAAAACGGTCTGCAATGGTTAGTATGGCAAAAAGTAATGTACCTGTAATAAAACCAAATTGCACAGCACTGGTAAGGTGGGCGAGGAAAAAAGGTGACAGGTGAAATTTTTGAACGATATCAGGCATCACCGCATTTCCAGCAAACCATAATGAGGTACAGAAGAATTGAGAGATAACGATGATTGGCAAAATTCGTCTCATGCTTGCGAAGGTACTGTCCTTTGTAGTAATGGGTTATTTTCTCATATTCCTGTTTTGCATTTTAATATTTGCGGGTCTGTTTGATAGCCCGGATAAGTTTATCGTTTCTTCTGTCAGCCCTTGCATTATGTAAAGACATGACAGCCCAAAAAGCCGCAGGTGCCCAACCTATGAGGGTGATTTGCAAAACAAGGCAAACGATAGCAGAAATTATTTTCCCCCTAAAGAAAAATGAAAGAAAGGGAACAAGTATTGCTAATAACATCTTTGTTTTATTATAGTTACATTATTTTTTTTTATACATCAAAGGTAATGCCCTGGGCCAATGGCAGTTTATCGCTCCAGTTAATGGTATTGGTTTGCCTGCGCATATAGGCTTTCCAGGCATCGCTGCCGCTTTCGCGCCCACCGCCGGTTTCTTTTTCGCCACCAAATGCACCACCAATTTCTGCGCCGCTGGTGCCTATGTTAACATTTGCAATGCCACAATCGCTGCCGGCATATGATAGAAACTGTTCGGCTTCGCGCATATTCACCGTCATGATTGCAGAGGAGAGACCCTGTGGCACACCATTTTGTAAAGCAATGGCTTCATCGAGGGTATTGTATTTCATCAGGTATAAAAGAGGTGCAAAGGTTTCGTGCTGCACAATTGCCATTTCGTTATCTGCTTCGGCAATACAGGGTTTTACATAGCAACCGCTTTCATACCCTTTGCCATTTACTATTCCACCTTCCACAATAAAATTACCACCCTGCTGTTTGCATTGTTCAATAGCGGTGAGGTACATTTTTACTGCATCGCTATCAATTAATGGGCCTACATGATTATGTATATTCAACGGGTCGCCAATGCGTAACTGGCCATAAGCTTTCACTAATTTTTCTTTGAAATTTTCGTAAACACTTTCGTGTATGATCAATCTCCGGGTGGTGGTACAACGTTGCCCGGCAGTACCTACCGCACCAAAAAGGCAACCCACCAGTGCCATATCCAGATCGGCATGTTTTGATATGATGATGGCATTGTTACCGCCCAGTTCCAAAATACTTTTCCCTAATCTTGCGGCAACGGCTGTACTCAATGCCTTACCCATTCTTGTAGAACCTGTGGCAGATACTAATGGTATGCGGGTATCATTACTCAGCCATTCACCTACTTCTCTGCCACCCTGTATTAAAATGTTCACTCCTTCGGGAACATTATTGTTAGCAAATACGCCGGCTACTATTTTTTGTACGGCAATGCCGCATAAAGGAGTTTTTTCACTGGGTTTCCATATTGTTACATTTCCACAAACCCATGATAAAGCACTGTTCCATGCCCATACCGCCACCGGAAAATTAAATGCAGATATAATACCCACTATCCCCAGCGGGTGCCATTGCTCATACATACGGTGTGCCGGCCTTTCGCTATGCATGCTTAATCCGTATAACTGCCGGGAGAGGCCCACGGCAAAATCGCAGATATCAATCATTTCCTGTACCTCGCCATAGCCTTCCTGCAGGCTCTTACCCATTTCATAACTTACTAATTTACCAAGCGGCTCTTTGTTGGCACGCAATGCATCGCCTACCTGTCTTACGATTTCGCCACGTTTTGGTGCAGGCCATTTGCGCCACTCTGCAAACGCTTCCTGTGCTTTGTAAATTACCTGTCCGTAAGCCTCTTTATCAGCGATGGTTACGGCACCTATTTTTTTACCGTCAACAGGAGAATAGGAGTCAATGCTTATACCATTACTGGCTATCCATTTTGTACCTGTTGATACACCGGGGTTTTGTTGTGTTATACCAAGTTGTTGTAGAAATTCCATGAAAGGGAGATTAATTCCTGTCAAAGGTAATTGTTTAGCTTTTAGCGCGATAAGAGGTTGAATTTGGGATATCGAACACGGAATTTTGAAGGTTGATTGACTAGTACTTAAACATTCAAAATTCGTATTAAATCGGGGAATTATTTTGTTCTAGAAAGAGTTAACAACTGGTCATATACCTGGCTATAACTGCTGCCAATGGGTATTTCTTTTCCAGCGGTCCATAGCTTGGTTTTGCTAAACTTTTCAATGCGGGCCAGGGGCACGATAAAGGAGCGGTGTACCCTTACAAAATCGCGGGCTGGTAATTTCTCCTGTATACTTTTGAGTGTCATTAACGTTAATACAGGATTGGGTTTGATATATATTTTGATATAGTCGTCTAGTGCTTCTATCAACTCAATTTCCTTCAGGTTGATCTTCATGATCTCATAATTCACTTTCACAAAGATGGAATTGAGCTGCAGTTCCTGTGTACTCAAAAATTCCAGGTATTCATTCGCTTTGTAACAGGCTTTTAAAAAACGGTCATATTCAAAAGGCTTGAGTAAATAATCTACTGCATCTACCATAAACCCTTCAACGGCAAAATCTTTATAGGCAGTAGTGAAAATCACAGGTGGTTTTTGGGTAAGGGCTTTATAAAACTGCATACCATTAATATCGGGCATCTGAATATCGAGAAAAAGCAGGTCTATTTTATTCTCTTTCAGGTAGGCACTGGCTTCATCGGTATTAGTGAATACCTTTTCTAATTTAAGAAAAGATATTTTACTGCAATACTCATTAATCAGTTGCAGTGCAAGGGGCTCATCATCTATGGCTATACAGTGTATCATGTGGTTACGATCTCCAGGTAAACGGTATAAAAATTGTCTTTTTCGGTAGTGGTCAGATGGTGTTTGCCGGGATACATCAACTCCAGCCTGCGCTTCACATTGTTGATGCCGATACCTGTATTCTCCATTAAATTATTTTCTGATGCCACAATATAGTTTACTGACGTAAAAAATATGGTATGGCTATCCGTTTTTATCTTGATATCTATACTGGACGAGCCCTTGGTGCTTACCCCGTATTTGAATGCGTTTTCTACAAAAGGGATGAACAGGAGCGGTGCTACCACAAGGGTATCAATATCACCTTCGGTAGAAAAATGAAGGGTTACTTTATCCGTTAACCTTACTTTTTGAAGGTCTATGAAGTTATGGATGAAGTCAACTTCATTGCGTAAAGGCACGAGATCCCTTTGTGTTTCGGTAAGAATGTAACGCATGATAGATGAGAGCTTCATCACTGCAGGTGCCGTTTCTTCGCTGCGCACAATGGCCAACGAATAGATATTGTTGAGTGTATTAAAAAAGAAATGCGGGTTTACCTGCGATTTCAAAAAAGACAATTCTGTATTGAGTTTTTCATTCTCTGTTTCTTTCCGGTGCTGTTCTGTTTTTAGCCAGCGTTGTATTACAGATATACAGGTACCTACTGTAAATATTAACAGAAACAACACGGTGCTATAACCATCCGCCAGCGGTCGGTGCCTTTTAAACGTTCCCTGAAATGCGGGGTTGGGTATAAACCGTCTGTTCTGTGGGTTAATGACTTCGGGTTCGGCTATCAGGGTAGCGATCTGCTGGGGCACAATCAGAAAAAAAAGCAGCGAAGCGATAATAGAAAACACGTACCAAAACCATTTTTCTTTTACCAATAAACGCGGAATCAGCACCAATGTATTCAGGTAATAAAAAAGTACAAGGAACACATTATTGCAGATCATTGAGGCCAACTGGTGGTTACTCATGCTGAATTCCCGTAACCTTGGGAAAAAGACAAGGTAGGGTAATGTAAAAAAGCAAATCCATGCGGTAACATGGGCTATAACGGTTACAATCTTTTTATTATTTCTCAAGTTGTTCTATTAAGAAACTGAATTTAAAATATGGGTGTGTATTTGGTCCAAAAACTTTGTTCTTTACTCCTGATACCACCTGAGCCACTGTCTGTTGATAAATCGGAACTAACAGCATCGGCAGGTGAGCTGCCACTGCGTCTGCCACCCCCGCCACCGGCACTTCTGCCACCGACTGCACTGCTGCCGCTTCCCGGAACACTTACTATATTGGCTCCTGTTGCTGAAGAAACTAACCTGTCTTGATCACCCAGTATCTTCCAGCCAATACTAACTGTTTTGCTGGCTAATGCAGCTTTTCCCCCAAGATAATTCAAAGGCACTTTATATTCGATGAAAAGTATATTTGCCTCATCCCAATCAAAAGCAATATTGATTCCATCCTGCAGGGTAATCAATTGCGATTTATCTTCCAGATCATCAAACCCAAAAGTTTTCAGGAAGATCATCCAGTTGGCCATATTCTGACGGATGCTTTGCAGATCGGGTGGGCCTTGTTCCCTGCCGCCTTGTCCACCCTCAAAACCGCCCCCACCTGCTCTTTTTATCGGGAACTCAATACCAACACTTTCCTTTTTCTTTCCCTTTTTATCAATGAACATTTTCATTCCCTGCCGCATCATTTTCATCTGTATACCCATATCGGATATTTTCATAGCTGCATATAAATTAAGGTCGTCATGTTCTATTGCGTAAAGTACCTTGGTTTGTAAGTCTGTCTCGAATTTATCTACTATCCATTCATTGATATTCCCATCAATCACATGAGTGATCTTGGTAATAGAATCAATCATATACCTATTACCTGCGTTTGCATTAATGGTTAACAGGCACGCCAACGACAGGATAGCCAGTAAGAACAGCTTTCTCATGTTTTATGCAGTTTATACCAAATCTATTCAGCTAATAGAAGCCTGTAAAAGAATATGGGTGAACTCAGTCATGTTATCGGTGAACATTTTT
>JANXUL010000218.1 GCA_025356235.1 Bacteroidota bacterium | reverse complement strand
CCCAGGTTGGTGGCATCTTCCTCCAGTTTTATATTACCCAGGTCTTTATCAACCATGCCCAGCATTTGCTGCATACCACCACCGGCATTTCCGCCGCCGGCATTTCCAGCACCGCCCTGTGGTATTTTAATGCCAAAGCTTATCTGTTTTTCGGTTGCTTTATAGCCAAGTGCGCTGATTTTTAATTTGAAATTGCCAAAAACAGGCAGGTTATCAAAACTGAAATCACCGTTCGCTTTCGTAATCAAAGTGCTGAAAATAGCCTCCTTCATTTTCTTCATGGCTGTATCAAACTTATTTCCAATGAGCTGAACGGTAACAGCCTCCATTCCTTTATTGGTTTTGCTATCCACTAATTTGCCATAAAAATGGCCGATATTCATGTTCTGAGCACCCGCACTGGCACCTCCGGGACGACCGCCGCCGGGAAATTGTGCAAACGCACCGAAACAAAGCAGACTCAGAACAGATAGGGTAAAAATTTTTCTCATGATGATACTTGTATTATAGTATGTAAAGTTGCGATATAAGGCCAGCCCCATGCATTTTGATTACACCAGCGGTAATATGACAAATTTGAATGGGCAAAGGTTCTTCTTCGCAGGTAAGAATTCCTAATTTTGTCGGTGATTAGCAGGAATAAGCGGGTAATTATTGGGCCAGGGTGATAAAAACCTGCAATAACCCTATCAGGAATCCCAGTATTCCGCCCATTATCTCTACAAAGCGGAATTCTTTCGACATGATAGCAATGAGCATCTCTTCCAGTTTATCAGAGGAGAACCTGGCTACTTTCTGCGTAACAATCTTTTCCAGGTTAAGGTCATTTTCCAGGTTAAGCATGTATTGCTGCATGATAACAGGAAATAAGGTTTCCAGTTCTGTTATAAACACTGCCTTCAGCTCATTTATCGTCCTATCACCTATAAACATGCCGATTACCGGCATTTGCTGCGGCAATTTTACCTTTAGAAACTGCTCTATATGCGCTTCTATTTGCGGCATTACCCTTTTTATATTACCAGGATCAGTGATCTTTTCCGTTATATCCCTGAAAGAAAGTAGTTCCCCGCTAACGAGTTTCCCGATTTTTTCGGCAAACTGCTGCTGTTTTTTTGGAAAAATACCCTGTAAAGTGAACCACAGTATCTTTTTAGGCTGCCTTGGATGAAAAAGCATTTTTATGGCTATCCGGTTTACAAACCAGCCAATAAATGCAGAGACAAGGGGGAGCAGTATCAATCCATACGTCATGCCATAAAATTTAAAAACCTATAAGACTCGCCTTATAGGTTTTCTTTGGGAGAACGAGGGGTCTCGAACCCCCGGCCTTCAGTGCCACAAACTGACGCTCTAACCAACTGAGCTACGCCCTCCGTTTTGTTGGACGGCAAAAATAGGATAATTCAAGATTACTTGAAACTGAATTTTAGGTTCTTTTTGCTTGCCACCCATCAAAACCTTTGTTAATTGGTATAAACGAATGATAACTAAAAGGCTTTTTCAGTTATTTTTGGTATCTATCATGCAAAAATTTACGCAATTTATGAAGAGCAGAAAAGGTTTGTTGTTGCTGGCCATTGTTTTATTTGGCGGGCTATTCTTTGCATTTAAAAGTTTCAGTACCGGTGGAACGGATTTACTCATCACGCAAAGACAGAGATTATTATCGGCGGTTGGATCCATATTGGAAGATCTGCATTACAGCCCTAAAAATATAAATGATGCTTTCTCAAAGCAGGTATTCAAAAAATACCTGGATGAACTGGATGGCGATAAATCCATGTTCCTCCTGTCTGATATTTCAGGGTTTAAAAAATATGAAACCACACTCGACGATGAAATTCATGGCGCACCCATTGAATTTGTACCGGCGGTGAGTACCGTTTATGACCAGCGCATGGCAGAAGTGATTGTATTGTATAAAGAAATTCTGGCTACTCCTTTTAGCTTTACCAAAGATGAAACGGGAGAACTCGAGGGCGAAAAAATAGCTTATGTATCTACTGAAGCAGCGCGTAAAGAAAGATGGAGAAAAAAATTAAAAGGCTACACACTAGAAAGATATGTTGACCTGCAGGATCAACGCGAAAAAAATAAAGGCACGAAAGACTTTGTTGTAAAGACAGATACTGAATTGGAAAAAGATGCAAGGGCAAAGGTACTGAAGATTATGGACGAATCTTTCGAGCGGATCAAGAGAACGTTTAAAGAAGATGAACGTTTCAATTCATTCATTAATGTGATCACTAACCAGATGGATCCGCATTCAGATTATTTTCCACCGGTAGAGAAACGCAGTTTTGATGAAAGAATGAACAATGAATTTTTTGGTATTGGGGCGCAGCTTCAGAAAGATGATTATGGTATTAAGATCGCTTCTGTAATTACCGGAGGGCCCGCTTGGAAATCGGGAGAGATAGTGGTAAATGACGTAATTGTAAAAGTGGCGCAGGGTAAGGAAGAGCCGGTTGACGTAACAGCATACGATACCCAGGACGCAGTAAAATTGATCCGCGGTAACAAAGGAACAGAAGTAAGGCTCACGATAAAAAAGCAGGATGGTTCATACAAAGTAGTAAGCATGATCCGCGAAAAAGTGGTGCAGGATGAAGCCAAGGCACGCAGTGCGGTTATCATGGATGGAAAAGACAAAATCGGATATATTTCCCTGCCTGATTTCTACGCAAATTTTGAAGATGCGGATGGTGCCCATTGTTCTGATGATGTTGCAAAAGAAGTGATTAAACTGAAAGCGGAAAATGTAAAAGGCATTGTGATTGATATCCGAACCAATGGTGGTGGATCATTATATGAAGTTGTGAAAATGGTGGGCCTGTTTATTAAAAGCGGCCCCATTGTACAGGTAAAAGAAAGAAGCGGAAAAGTTGACCAAAGCACCTGGCGCGATAATGATGAATCTGTTTTATATGACGGGCCATTGGCTGTTATGGTAAACGAATTCAGTGCATCTGCCAGTGAAATATTTGCGGGAGCCATACAGGATTATAAACGTGGTGTTATCATAGGCAGTACGTCTACCTATGGAAAAGGAACGGTGCAAAGACAGATACCATTTGGCAACAGGAACGATCAGTTCAGTGGCAGAACAGACCTTGGAGCCATGACTTTAACCTTCCAGAAATTCTACCGTGTTAGCGGCGGATCTACCCAATTAAGAGGTGTTGTGCCCGATGTGGTTTTGCCGGATCCATACGAGTATTACAAAGGCCGTGAAAAAGATAACCCTACTGCATTGGCATGGGATGAAATTCCCAAAGTGCCTTACCAGACATGGCAGAATAATTATGGTCTTGATAACATTGTAAGGAAAGAGAATGAAAAAATCAAAAGCAACCCTTCATTAAACCTGTTACAAAGTAATCTGCAATGGCTGGCTAAAAATGCAGAACAGCCAACTAGTTTGAATATTGATAAATTCCGTGCCCGTCAAAAACAGGTGATATCTACGGTTGCCCAGAATAATACCCTTTTGAAAATTAAGGAAGAAATGAATGTGTCGGCCATGGACGCAGATAAGGATAAATTTTACAATAATCCTGATAAGCCCAAGGGGGATCGTTACCAGGCATGGTTAAAATTGGTAAAAGCAGATATGCATATTGACGAATCAGTTAAAATTGTGGGTGAAATGGTTCACTCGCAGGTGCAAACTGTTTTAAAGTAATTTTGAACAGGTTGTACATTTGAAGCGCGGCGGGTGGATTCTTTTGATATAAACAATTGCCTTTGATGGAACTTGAGAAAAAATGGTATGCCCTATATACCAAACCCCGATGGGAAAAGAAGATTGACACAGTACTTATCAGGAAGGGTATAGAAAGCTGGTGCCCGTTGCAAAAGATAGAACGACAATGGAGCGATCGAAAAAAAATTATCGAAGACCCGCTTTTTAAATCCTATGTATTTGTAAGGATAGATACAACAGAACGGTCAAAAGTTTTAATGACAGATGGCGTGCTGAACTTTGTACACTATCTCGGGAAGCCCGCTGTTATTAAAAATGAAGAGGTAGATATTATTAAAAAGTACCTCGCCGAAAAAGATGCCAGCATTTCTATTATTTCGAAAGAAGGTTTTGCAGAAGAAACGAAAATAATAGTAAACCATGGTGTTTTTATGGGAAATGAAGGAACTGTTATTCGAGGCGGAAAGAAAAAAGTATATGTAAAATTAGAAAGCCTTGGCCAGGTTATGGTAGTAGAATTTCCGACAGAATATCTTTCTCCGATATAGTGGGATTGTGAGTAGTGAATCGTGAGTGGTGAGTTGTACGTAGGGAGTTTTGTCGCTAAAACCTATATTTACTCACGATTCACTACTCACCACTCACGATTCATAACTCACCCTTCACAAACAAACTCAAACACCCCAAGCCACCACCTGGTTCGCCCATTCTTTCCGGTAAGGTGTAGTAATCCGTATATAATTATCTGTATATCCTTCCATCATACCATTCTTTTCAAACGCTTCGAATAACACTTTTCTTGTCTGGCCTGCATGCTGTTGGGTAAAGAGCTGAAGCTTCATATAAGAAAGGTTGCGGAGTGTTTTATTTCTTTCATTGCGGATATGTATGGGTATAACGGGTTTTATTTCCAAGGCCCTGGTATTGTCGCGCTCCGAATAAGTGAATACATGGAGGTAAGAAATATCAAGTGAATGTAAAAAATCGAATGTTTCTTTAAAATGTGCATCTGTTTCTCCGGGAAAACCCACAATCACATCAACCCCAATGGCGCAATGCGGCATCAGTGCTTTGATCAGTTGCACCCTTTCTGCATATAGTTCCCTTTTATACCTTCGCCTCATCAAACCCAGTATTTCATTGCTGCCACTTTGTAAGGGGATATGAAAATGCGGCATGAACTTATCGCTGTTAGCTACAAATTCTATGATCTCATTGGTTAATAAATTCGGTTCAATGGAGGAGATGCGGTATCGCTCAATACCATTCACTGCATCCAGTGCGCGTACCAGGCCGAAAAAATTCTCATCCTGTTTATTTCCATCGTCACCTTTGCCAAAATCGCCGAGGTTTACGCCGGTCAAAACAATTTCTTTTACACCATCGGCAGCCAGTCTTTCCGCATGCTTCACAACATTGGCTATTTCATCACTGCGGCTTTTGCCACGGGCCATGGGTATGGTACAGAAAGAACAATTGTAATCACATCCATCCTGCACTTTTAAAAAAGTACGGGTCCGGTCGTTTTGCGAGAAAGAAGCATTGAAACCGCTGACCTCTTCAATATCGCAACTGCAGATCTTTACCGCATCGCCTTTGGCCAGCTCGCCAATATGCCGGGCGATATTGAATTTTTCCGCAGCTCCCAATACCAGGTCAACGCCGGGTATGGAAGCAATTTCTTCAGGCTTCAATTGTGCATAGCAACCGGTAATCACTACAAAACTCTCCGGCGATTTTCTTTGGATACGCCGCACAAGGTGACGGCATTCCTTATCTGCATTATCCGTAACAGAACAGGTATTGATCACATATACATCGGCCAGATCGTCAAATCCTCTTTTTTCAAAGCCCTCATTTTCCAATAAACGGGAAAGAGTAGAGGTTTCTGAAAAGTTCAATTTACAACCAAGGGTATGAAAGGCTACTGTACGTTTTTTATCCATAGAAGCGGCAAAGATATGTACAGTTTGGCGTTTGGGGTTATGGATTACTGCCGGTTAAATACCCCTCAATACCAAACCCCAAACCCTAAACTGATTATAACGTTTTCTTAAAATCTGTTAATCCCTTATCTCCATTTTCAGTTTTACGATTATTAAGGTATGTTTGCCAGTCTTAAAAAACCAAAACCAATGCAGTTTAAGAAGATTAACAATATTGTAGGATGGGCAGTTTGCCTGATTGCCTGTACCGTGTACATTTTAACCGCAGAAGCCGGGGGTAGTTTCTGGGATTGCGGCGAATTTGTAAGCAGCTGTTTTAAACTACAGATTCCTCACCCGCCGGGAGCACCTCTGTTTGTGATCCTCGGCCGTATTTTCATTGTATTTTTCGGGGATAATCCAATGGGTGCAGCCAAAGCAGTTAATATCATGAGTGCCCTGGCAAGTGGTTTTACTATTTTATTTCTTTTCTGGACCATTACGCATTTTGCACGGCGTATAGTAAACGTAAATACAAGTGATGCCCTCAGTACTTCACAAATATGGTCTATTATGGGGGCAGGTGCCGTAGGTGCTCTAGCCTATACTTTCAGTGATTCCTTTTGGTACAGTGCTGTTGAAGGTGAGGTATACGCTATGTCATCTTTCTTTACCGCTATTGTATTCTGGGCCATCCTCAAATGGGAGAACCACGCCGATGAACCGGGTGCCGACCGCTGGATCGTTTTCATCTTTTTTATGATGGGATTATCTATCGGTGTCCACCTGTTGAACCTGTTAACCATACCAGCTATTGTAATGGTGTATTATTTCCGCAGGAGAGAAACATTCAACTATGTATCACTTCGTAAATGGTTTATCCGCATTGTGGGTGTAGGGGGTATACTTGCCTTTATACTTGCTTTGGTGGGTGCTGCAGGAGAAGCTTCCGATAATGTTCCAATGGACGGAACCATGGGTGGTTTGGTTATCCTCGGTACATTGATAGGCATCGGCTTATTATTTTTAATAGAACGTGTAAAAAAAGAACAGAAAGCTTATTATGGCGGTACCTATATTTTCTTCCTCATCGGTTGTATGATTACCGGTGTGGTGCAGGTAGGTGCAATACAATACTCTGTAAAATTGGCCGGCACATTTGACCGCTGGTTCGTGAATGGATTTGGTATGCCTTTCTTCTCAGGTTTCGCCATCTTCTTTTTACTGGTGGCTGTCATGATTTGGTTTGGATTAAAATTTGCCACCAAAAAAGCATGGCCCTACCTTCGTTTAGGACTCTGGAGCCTGGCTTTTATGCTCATAGGTTACAGTACTTACGTTACTACGATGATCCGCAGTAGTGCCAACCCTTCTGTGGATATGTACAACGTAGATAATCCCATGAGTTTGGTGGGTTACCTGGGCCGTGAACAATATGGCGACTTCCCTTTGTTTTATGGACAAAAATTTACCGCACAACCCGTGGACTTGAAAAGTTCAGGCATGCGTTACGAGAAAGCAAGGGATAAATATATTGAAATAGGACCTGATAGAAAGTATGTATATGCCTCCGATGATAAAATGGTATTTCCACGGGTATGGGATGCCAGTAATGACCAGAACCACGCAGATTATTATGCGTATTACCTGGGAATTAATAAACTGAAAGATGGCACTTACGAAAGGCAGCCTGACCAGGGAGATAACGTGAAATTCTTTTTCGGTTACCAGACTTACTGGATGTACTTCCGCTATTTCATGTGGAATTTCTCAGGTAAACAAAATGATAACCAGGGCCTTTTTGCGGGTAATGTGCGGGATGGGAACTGGATCACCGGCATACCTCCGGTAGATAACCTGCTCTATGGCGACCAAAGCGCTATGCCGGATAGCCTGAAGAACAATAAAGCAAATAACAAACTCTTCCTTCTGCCAATGATACTTGGATTGATTGGGTTATTTTATCAATTCAAAAAAAGAGGGGATGACGGAACGGTTAACCTACTCTTATTTTTCTTTACCGGTTTTGCTGTTATCTTATACCTGAACCAGGCCGGTTACCAGCCACGTGAACGTGATTATGCCTACGTAGGAAGCTTTTATGCCTTTGCGGTATGGATAGGGTTAGGCGTATTGAAAGTAAGGGACTGGTTGGGCCGTAAATTGTCGCAGGTAACGGCCGCATCATTGGCTACCATTATTTGTTTGTTGGCCGTACCGGTAATCATGGCACAGCAGGAATGGAATGACCACGACCGCAGCCAGAAGCAATTGCCGCGTGACCTTGCCAAAGATTATTTAGAAAGCTGTGCGCCCAATGCGATCCTCTTTACCTATGGTGATAATGATACATATCCTTTATGGTATGCGCAGGAAGTAGAAGGTATCCGTCCTGATATCCGCGTGATCAATTTTAGTTTATTGGGCATTGATTGGTATATCAATGAGCTGCGTTACAAAGTAAACCAGAGCGATCCGATTGATGTTATCTGGACACCAGAGCAGATTGAAGGAGGCAAGCGTGATTATATTTTATATCGTCCCAAAACCAATATTCCGGAAAACAGGTATTATGATCTATACGACATGATGAAAAATTATGTAGGTAGTGATGATCCTGCCAAAATGGAAGACAGGGGTAACGGAGATGGCCTCAATACCTTCCCGGTTAGGAAAATGTCTGTTCCGGTAGACAAAGCAATGGTGATAAAGAATGGAACGGTGAATGCAGCAGACAGTGTGGTAAACGAAATGAAATTCGACATTCCGAAATCCGCAATGGTAAAGAACGATCTGGCATTGTTAAACATCATCGCGGCCAATAAATGGAACAGGCCGATATATTTTACCAACGACCGGGCAGAGCTTGGGTTTGACCAGTACCTGCGTAGGGATGGATTGAGTTTCCGCCTGGTGCCGGTTCAGAATAACCGCGTGAATACAGACTGGATGATGGATAAAGTGATGAACAAATTCGACTTTGGTAATGCCAATAAAAAAGGTGTGTATTTTGATGAGGAAAATCGCCGTCACCTGAATACCATCCGTACTGCCTATGCCGAACTGGCCATGGATCTTGCGTCGAAGAACCGGAAAGAAGATGCGAAGAAAGTATTGGAGCGTGCAGATAAAATGATAGATCAAACCAATTTCGGATATGGAATGACGAGCCGCGGTAACATGCATAACCGTAATTCATTATTGTTCCTGGAAGCCTGTTATATGGCCGGTGATACAGCGTTGGCAGTTAAAATAGCTGGTGCTATTAAAACCGACCTTCAGCAGCAGATCAGGTATTACAATACCTTGAGCAGCGAGAAGGCCGACCATATGTCTGAAGAAAGGCGCACAGCAGACAGTTACCTGCAGGGAATAGAACAAATGAAGACCATTTATAATCCGCGGATACAGATCCCCGGGAAAGTGATGTTGCCAGCTGATTCGGCCAAAGCACCTAAAGACAGTGGTAAAAAGAAGTAGATAAATAGAATCTGCAATAAATAAAATAGCCGGGTTGAAAGCCCGGCTATTTTATTTACTTTCATTGAGAAGAAATTGTGTTGATGAGACGGTTACTATCAATGCTTTTACCATATCAGGTAAATTCCTTCTTCCGCAACCTTATTACTGCTTCGAGTGTTAATTTTGTTTTTACGCAGATGGCGTACTTTTTTAAGTATTTACTGATATGATCGGTCACCGCTTTATACATTTTGATCCTAATGAGAACAGCAAAAGCAAGTTTGAGCAACTGCTCGACCTGTTTATGCAGTTACTTACCTATACCAACGGAGATGCAGCCGAGGCATTGGAATGGCTGAATGAACTGGACCGCCAATACAAATTGACCAATGATGAATACGGTATGGGCGATTTTATTGATGAGCTGAAAGAAAATGGCTACCTGCAGGAAAATCCACAGGATGGTAGTTTTTCTATTACAGGTAAATCAGAGCAAACCATCCGCAAAAAAAGCCTTGAAGAAATATTCGGTAAGCTCAAAAAAACAAAACAGGGCAATCACCAGACATTCAAACCCGGCCAAGGTGATGAAGTAAACCCCGATACTAGGCCCTTCCAATTTGGGGATATGCTGGAGCAGATTGATTTTACCGAAAGTATCCGGAATGCACAGATCAATCACGGTATAGAAAACTTTACAATGCAGGAAGACGACCTGCAAATACGGGAGAGCGATTTTAAAACGCAAACCTCAACTGTGCTGATGATCGATATTTCGCATTCGATGATATTGTATGGCGAGGACCGGATTACCCCGGCTAAAAAAGTTGCCATGGCATTAAGCGAACTCATCACTACCAAATACCCGAAAGACACGTTGGATATTGTGGTGTTTGGAAATGATGCATGGACGATTGAAGTGAAAGAGTTACCTTATTTACAGGTAGGACCTTTTCACACAAATACAGTTGCAGGACTTGAGTTAGCCATGGACCTCCTGCGCAAGAGAAAGAACCCGAATAAGCAGATTTTCATGATCACAGACGGTAAACCTACCTGCTTGAAGATTGGCAAAAAATATTATAAGAACAGCTTCGGTCTCGACAGAAAAGTGGTGAACCGCTGCATTAACCTTGCCGCGCAATGCAAGAAATTAAAAATACCCATTACCACATTTATGATTGCATCCGATCCGTACCTGCAAAAATTTGTGCAGGAATTTACCGAAATGAATAATGGGAAAGCATTCTTTGCATCCTTAGATAAATTAGGAGCCTTTATATTTAAGGATTTTGAAAGCGGGAAGCGGAAGACGGTGTATTAAGATCGGGAAACGTGAGTTGTGAATGGTGAGTTGTGAGACGTTAGTATAATATTCATTTACGACTCATAACTCACGTTTCACCATTGGACATCTATACCAATAATTAACAGCAAGCGTAATAACAATTATGGACATAAAGAAAATAAAAACACTCGGGCAATTAAAAAAAAGTGGGTATAAAGCCAGGTCTGTTAAAGAAGAAATCCGGGATAACCTGATCGTAACCATCCGTAATAAGGAAAATCCGTTCACCGGAATATTAGGTTATGAGGATACGGTGATACCTGATACGGAAAGGGCCTTACTAAGCCGACATAATATCCTTTTTTTGGGATTGCGCGGACAGGCCAAGACAAGGATGGCCAGGCAGATGGTTGATTTACTGGATGAGTACATTCCTGTTATTGCCGGAAGTGAAGTGAACGATGATCCGTTAAAACCATTGAGTAAATTTGCCAAAGACCTTATTGCAGAATACGCCGACGAAACACCTATTCAATGGCTGCACCGCAGTGAACGGTATGGAGAAAAATTAGCAACACCGGACGTAAGTGTGGCAGACCTGATTGGTGATATTGATCCTATAAAAGCGGCCAATCTTAAATTGAGTTTCGCGGATGAGAAAGTAATTCACTATGGCATCATCCCCAGGAGTAACCGGGGTATTTTTGTAATTAATGAATTGCCCGACCTGCAGGCAAGGATACAGGTTGCCCTATTTAATATTTTGCAGGAAGGCGATATTCAAATACGTGGGTTTAAATTGCGTATGCCATTGGATATTTTATTTGTATTCACTGCCAACCCGGAAGACTATACCAACCGCGGCAGTATTGTTACGCCATTGAAGGACCGTATTGAGAGCCAGATATTAACACACTATCCGAAAGATATTGAAACTTCACTCGCCATAACCGAGCAGGAAGCAGATATATTAGATGCCCAGAAAGAAAGGGTAATGGTGAGCGACTTAATTAAACGATTGGTAGAGCAGGTAGCTTTTGAAGCGAGGAGTAATGAATATGTAGATAAGAAAAGCGGTGTTAGTGCCCGTTTAACCATTGCTGCATATGAAAATGCCATCAGCAGTGCAGAAAGAAGGGCTATCATTCACAACGAAAAACAAACCCAGGTATGGGTAAGTGATTTAGCAGGTATCATTCCGGCGATCACTGGTAAAATTGAATTGGTTTATGAAGGCGAACAGGAAGGTCCTTACCAGGTTGCGGTAAACCTGGTTGATAAATCTATCCGTTCGCAATTCATTCAATATTTCCCTAATCCGGATCAATTAAAAAAGAAAAGGGGTAATGGAAAAAAATCCCTGGAAGAAAAAGAAATTGAAAATCCTTACAAAGTCATCACCCGCTGGTTCGATGGGGGCAATCACCTCGATCTTTTATTGGATATGAAAGATGCTGATAAGATAGCTACATTGTATAAAGTAGATGGCTTATATGGCTTCGTAAAAAAATATTTTCCGCAGGCGAACGAAAAAGAAAATGCTTTATTGATGGAATTTGTCTTGCACGGCCTTTCTTCTTACTCACTCATTAGTAAAAAAGTGATTGACGGAAAAATCGAATTCAAAGATCTCATGGCCAGCATGATGAATTTGGGAGATATGAACCTGGGTGGAGAAGAAGATGAGTTTAATGAAGATGATTATAAATAAAAATTTGAAAATGTGGTAATTTGAAAATTTGAAAATTCGATAACGGTAACGTTAAGAAGCATTTTATATGCGTCTTACATGTCATTTTCAAATTACCACATTTTTAAATTCTCAAATCAGCTCTTTCAATTTTCCAACAACCACATCAATTTCCTCTTTTGTATTGTGTTTACTGAAGGAGAAACGGACGGTAACCTGATTTGGGTTATTGTTGATGGTGCGGATCACGTGTGAGCCCTGGTCGGCACCACTAGTGCAGGCACTGCCGCCACTGGCGCAAATATTATTAATGTCGAGATTAAAAAGGATCATCTCACTTTTTTCGGTCTTTGGAAAACTGGCACTTAATACAGCATACAAACTCCTGCCCAAAGGATCACCATTAAAAGCTACACCTTTGATATTTTTTGTAAGTTGCTCTATCATGTACAACTTCAATCCTTTAATATATGCACTGTCTTTTTCATAATTTTCAGTAGCCATCTGTAAGGCTTTGGCAAAACCTACAATGCCATACAGGTTTTCAGTACCGGCGCGCATATTTCTTTCCTGGCTGCCTCCATATACAAAAGGTTTGATCTTTACATTTTCGTTGATATATAAAATACCAACGCCTTTTGGGCCATGAAATTTATGACCTGCACCTGTAACAAAATGTACGGGTGTATTTCTGAGATCGAAAGGAAAATGGCCAACGGTCTGAACGGTATCGCTATGAAAAATGGCATTATACAATTTACACAGTTCACCCACCTCATGGATATCGAGCATATTGCCAATCTCATTATTGGCATGCATTAAGGTTACCAGGCATTTTTCTTCACTTTCCGCTAACAGTTTCTCCAGGTCGTCCAGATCAATATGACCATTGGGTAAGATTTTTACAAAACTCAAAGCCGCTTCACCGCTATGGTATAAATGTTCAACGGTATGGGTAGTGGCATGGTGTTCAATAGCAGAAGAAATGATGTGTTTACAACCAAGGTCGCGAACAGCGGCTGTAATAGCGGTATTGCTGCTTTCGGTGCCACCACTGGTAAAAAATATTTCGGCGGGATGAGCATTTAGTGTTTTGGCAACACTTTTACGGGCATTTTCAATGGCCATGCGGCATTCCCTGCCATAGCTGTAAATAGAAGAGGGGTTACCAAAATGAGTGGTCAGGTAAGGCATCATTGCTTCCAACACCTGCGGGTCAAGTGCAGTAGTAGCAGCGTTGTCGAAATAGATTCTTTCCATAATAGGTGCAAAAATAGCGTAAAGTTTATCGATAGCAATCCTAATCAACGCGAATGCCAAACCGCCAGACACTTACATCGCTTCGCGGATATCCTTCATAAGTTTCTGCGCAATATTGGCGGCGGTGGTTTCGAAATTACTTTCGGCATAAATACGAATGATGGGTTCGGTATTGCTCGTTCGTAAGTGTACCCAATCATTCTCGAATTCTATTTTCAGTCCATCCTCGGTATTGATCTTATTCTTTTTGTATTTTTTTTTGATATGGTCAAAAATCTTTTTCAGGTCAAATCCCTGTGTCAGCTCTATTTTATTCTTGCTCATGAAATAATCCGGATAAGTGCTGCGTAATTGTTTAGCTGATTTTTTTTCTTTGGCAAGATGGGTAAGAAACAAGGCAATACCAATCAATGCATCTCTGCCATAATGCAGGTCGGGAACAATGATGCCGCCATTTCCTTCTCCACCAATCACGGCATTAACCGTTTTCATTTTGGTTACCACGTTTACTTCACCCACGGCACTTGGGGTATATTCGCCGCCATGCTTTATCGTAATATCTTTTAATGCCCGGGTTGATGACATATTGCTTACCGTATTTCCTTTCCTGTGTTGCAATATATAATCAGCTACTGCTACCAATGTATATTCTTCGCCAAATAAACTGCCATCCTCACAAACAAAACAAAGCCTGTCAACATCGGGGTCTACAGCAATACCCAGATCGGCCTTTTGTTTGTTTACTTCCGTGCATAATTCATGCAGGTTTTCAGGTAAAGGTTCGGGATTATGGGCAAATTTTCCATTCACTTCACCATTCAACACAGTAATATCTTTTACACCCAATGCTTTTAATAAAAGCGGAACAGCAATGGCGCCGGTACTGTTAATGGCATCCAGAACGATTTTGAACTTAGCCTTTTTAATGGCAGCAATATCTACCAATGGATAGTTTAGTACGGTATCAATATGTTTTTGCAGTAACGTGTCATTAGTAGTATAAGAACCTAACTGGTCAACCGATGCAAATACAAAATCTTCTTTCGCAGCAATATCCAGCACTTTGGCACCTACTTCACCGCTAATAAATTCGCCGCTACTATTTAATAATTTTAATGCGTTCCATTCCTTAGGGTTATGGCTGGCAGTTAAAATAATGCCGCCTGCCGCTTTTTCAAATACTACCGCCATTTCAACAGTAGGGGTGGTACTAAGTCCAAGATCAATCACATCAAATCCTAATGCGTTTAAGGTACTTACAACAAGGCGTTGTACCATTTCACCGCTGATCCTGCCATCGCGGCCAATAACGATTTTTTTATTGGACGATTCGCCCGCCAGCCAGGTACCGAATGCAGCAGTAAACCGTACTACGTCTAATGGACTCAATGTATCACCCGGCCTCCCGCCAATGGTGCCACGGATACCTGAAATACTCTTAATCAATGCCATGAAACTGTGTTTAAGTGCCTGCAAACATAATAGAAATTTTTTGTTTGTCCTTCGGCCGTATTTTTGCAATTAATTAAGAATTGTTATGTCGGATAAAGCGTGGTATAAAGATTGGTTCAATTCTCATTATTACCACCTGTTGTACCAGCATAGGGATGAAGAAGAAGCCCTGCAGTTTATCAATACCCTTATTAAATACCTCGAACCACCTAAGAGCAGTACCATGGTAGATGTGGCCTGCGGAAAAGGGCGGCATAGTAAAGCCCTGGCTGATATGGGCTTTGATGTAACCGGCATTGATCTTTCCACTGCTTCTATTGGCGAGGCCCTGGAAAATGAAGGTGAAAACCTGCATTTTTACCAGCACGATATGCGCCTTCCGTTCTGGATTAACTATTTCAAATACGCATTTAATTTCTTTACCAGTTTTGGCTATTTCAAAACAAGAAGGGAGCATGATAATGCCATCCGCACCATTGCACAAAGCCTGGTGCCCGGAGGTATTTTTGTGATTGATTACCTTAATGTTCATTACTCTGAAGACAGGCTGGAAAAATCATTCAAAACTACGCTTGAAGGTGTCACTTTTCATATTACCAAATGGCAGGATGAAGAACATTTCTTTAAACAGATACAGGTAACCGATGCATCGAATAAAACACCGAAACATTTGTACACAGAACGGGTAGCTAAATTTTCGCTGGGCGATTTTACAGATATGCTGGCTTTCCAGGGTATGCAGGTACAGGAAGTATTTGGCGATTATCAATTAGGCAGATATGATATCAAAAAATCACCACGGATGATCATTATTGCCAGGAAAAATTAAAATCAACGGGGCTTTTGTATACAGATAATTTTTCCTCAAAACCAAAGTGCATAAAAATTATTTTTTCGGGTAACGAAACGTTCTCGGTTGCACTAGTTTAATGAAAAGTGAATCCCTCGCTTTTTGTTTCTCTAAGAGCTCGTCAAATTTGTTTCTTGGTAACTTATAAAACCTTGATCTGGTTGTATTGGTCTCCTCAATAGTTGTTGAAAAAGACAGGCTGGCAGCATTGCTGCTATCGGGTACCAGCATCGGCATATTATCAACCCTGGATTCGTATATGTCAAATCCCTTATTATTATTACCGTGATATGCCGATGGTAAAGATTTTTGAGTAATGACATTAGGCATGCCGTTATAAGGTAACTGGTTTTTATTCAGGTAGTCTCTGAGCTTCAGAGTATTGGTGTCTTGTAAAATAGCAGAAGATACTATGGGCGTAATCGCTGTTTTACTTTTACCTTGCGAAAATGCAGTAGAAACTATGCCAGCTATTAATAAAAATGAAAATAGAATTCTCATAATCCTAAAATAGCACAAATCCCCAATTAGGGCAAATAATCAAGCTGTTTTTTTGTTAAAACAAACGAGCCCGCAAAACGGATAAAGCTTTTACAAGCTTTATCTTTACCGGGTATGCCAATAACACTACTATCGCTTACTT
>JANXUL010000180.1 GCA_025356235.1 Bacteroidota bacterium | reverse complement strand
ATTCTTTTTGTATCCGCAACAACATTCGGTCAGGAAACATCCGCTACATTAAATGGGCAGGTGAAAGAAAGTAAAGGCGTTTTTGTAAGTGGTGCTTCTGTTACAGTTAAGCATGAACCCACAGGTTTTGTTTCAACTGCTCAAACAAACAGTAAGGGGATATTTGTTATCCCGAATTTGAAAGCAGGTGGACCGTATACAATTAAGATCTCATTTATAGGATATAAGGATGAAGTATTAAATGATGTGAACCTTGGCCTCGGTACTAATCCGGATTTAAATGTGAACCTAACGAGCGCCTCGGCAGTATTAACTGAGGTTACTGTTACCTCAGCCGGAAGAAAACCCATTGTTGGATCAACTACCGTTGGTTCCAGGCAATTGGCAACCTTGCCAACATTAGGTAGAAGCTTATCAGATTTTACGCGGTTAACTCCCCAGTCTAATAACAACTCTTTTGCCGGTACCAATTTCCGGTATAATAACCTAACTATTGATGGCGCTATTAATAATGATGCTATCGGGTTCAGTAACTCCTTTGGGGGCGTTAGCGGTGGTGGTCAGAGTGGTGCTGCGGGTGCGGGCACCCGTACCAATCCTTACAGCCTGGATGTAATTCAGGAAGTTCAGGTTCAACTGGCTCCCTATGATGTCAAATTGGGAAACTTTACCGGTGGAAGTGTAAATGCAGTTACTAAAAGCGGATCCAATGATTTTCATGGTTCGATATACAGCTATGGACGCAGCCAGGCTCTGGTTGGGAAAAGTGTTGATGGACTGAAAACTAAAATCGGATCTGATTTTTATGATTACCAGTATGGGGCTACCGTTAGCGGACCGATTGTGAAAAACAAAGCATTTTTTATTGTCAACTTTGAACAAACCCGCAGGCAGGAACCTACTTTTTATAATGCAGGTGATCCCGGTTCGGCCATTACAATTGCTGACGCACAATCTATCCAGAACCAGTTGAAAAATAAATATGGCTATGATGTAGGCTCATACGATGCGTACAAACTGTTTACCAAAAGTGACAAACTTTTTGCCCGACTCGACTTTAACCTTAATACAAAAAATACCCTTACCCTCCGTGCCATTTATACGAATGGGGTAGGTAATAATTTGGAGAGGACTACTACCAACTTCCAGTTCTCCTCAACCGATTTTACACAGCATACCAATAATTTAAACCTGGTGGCTGAACTGAAAACTAAAATCAGTAATAACCTTAACAACCAGCTGAATGTAAGTTATATTAACGTGCATGAGTACAGGGATTTTCCGGGTGCCTTATCACCATTCATGGATATCGGTAGCGGTACTATCTGGGCTGGTACCTGGAGAGAAGCTTCTATCTACAACATGAAACAAAAAACATTTGAAATAAGTGATAATGTTACCTTAACCAGTGGTATCAATAAATTTACTTTCGGAACGCACAATGAGTTCTATAATCTTACTTATGGATTTATCAATTCATGGAATGGCCGTTGGGAATATTCCAATGTGAATAATTTCCTGGGTGATAAGCCAAGCCGCATTCGTGGTGCTTTTACAACTGATCCCAAGTATCCTAACGACAGGACTTCGTTGTACAACAACCCTCCGAATCCGTTTAAAGTTGCTTTGTTAAGTGCATATGTTCAGGATGAAATTACAGTAAGTCCCAAATTTAAGATCACGCCAGGACTGCGTATTGATTACTCAGCCATTGGTAAACAACCTGCTACTGATCCGGCTTTGAATACTGTAACAAGTAATAATTCTGCCAACCCTACCTATACGAATACACCTTTCTCTGAACTCAATAATAAATGGTTAGGTAAAGCTACCTTATCACCAAGAATTGGTTTTAACTGGGATGTGAATGGAAATCAGTCCCTGATATTGCGTGGGGGTACAGGTGTATTTGTAGGTAGGATGCCATTCGCATGGCTAGGCTATGCGTATACATTAAATGGTACCGTATATGGTAATATCGATTACCGGCCATCTAGCGGAACCGTTGTGCCGCTTGCTATTAATCCATTGTATTTGAAAGATACTGTTTCTAAATATGGTGGTGCTGCAGCAAGTGCTACCAGGGAAGTTGATATTATTGATAATAATTTTAAATTACCAACCATCTGGCGCTCAAGTATTGCTGCTGATATTAAATTCGGTAAAGGGTATAAGCTTACTCTGGATGCCTTATACACCAAAACAATTTATGATGTTAAGTTCCAGCAAATCAACATAAAAGACCAGGTTGAATATTATACATCGGGCCCTGTACAATCACCAGTGTATACTGGTGGTAAATTATACGCACCTTATTCCAATGCCTATTTCTTAACAAATACCACGGAAGGGTACCGATATAACCTTACAGCACAATTAAGCAAAACATCGAATAATATTTCCCTGGGCAAACAATCTCTTAACCTGAATTGGAGTGTTGCATATACCTATGGTGTAAGTAAAGACATTAGTAATGGAATCCGAAATTCATTCCAGTCTAATTATGAAGTCAATCCGGCCATCACCCCAAGTAGTGCGCAACTGGCTAATTCGAACTTTGATATGCGCAACAGGATTGTTGGTACGTTTGGCGGTAATTTAATATGGAATGCAAAGAATGCTACTTCATTAACTTTCTTTTATTCCGGACAATCTGGCAACCCTTATTCTGTGATTTATTCATCTGGTGGCAATCCTTTTGGTAATGCCGCTAATGCAAACCTGCCTTATATTCCTAAAGACCAAAATGACATTAAGTTGATAGATTATACTTTGAATGGTCAGTTATATACTGCATCGCAACAGTGGAATGATTTGAATACGTTAATCAGTGGCGATAAATACCTGAGTGCAAGAAGGGGCCAGTATGCCGAAAGAAACGGGTTACACACCCCATGGAACCATGAACTGGATATGAAGCTGATGCATGAATTTAAATTAGGCAAAGGAAACAGCAAGCAAAGTCTGCAGATCAGTTTGGATGTTTTCAATGTGCTTAACCTGATTAATAACGATTGGGGACATATTACATTCGTAACCAACGTTAATAACTATACCGTAAACCTGTTAACTTTTGCTGCTGATCCTTCTAACACAAAAGCATCCTTGATCACAGCTTCAAATCCAACCGGTATTGTACCAATCGGAAAACCAAGTTCAGGATATAATCCTGCATTTACTTTCAACAGGCCTACGGGCGTTAATAACCAATACTACACGGTAGACCCCATCAACTCACGCTGGCAGGGTCAGGTAGGTGTGAAATATAATTTTTAATCGTCTGAGAATAGATACCATAAAAAAGGTTCGCATAACGCGAACCTTTTTTATGGTATCTATCTGGTACTTTTCAATTTTTGCCATTCACCAATTATTCATCTGCTCCGGAACAATCCGCTCTGGTTTTTCAAAAGGATGGTTTTTCCAATTGGGGTCGTAACTAACAAACCAGCTCAACCACAGGGTACGCGATAAGCGCATAATTAAAGGCTGCATCATTAACAGAAGGGAAAAAGCGATTACCATCCAATAAAATATCCGGTTATCATCTATCGAAAAAGTTACGCCTATCAAAACTTTCCAGGCAACAAAAGTAGTAGCCAGAAAAGCAATACTAAGCGCATAGCTAACATACCCCGTGCCGTAATAAAAGCCTACTTCAATTTCGGTAGGCTGGCCGCAAACAGGGCAATGCTCATGCATCAAAACATTATTTTTCTTATAGGCTTTATCTGTCTTAAATATTTTTCCTTCCCTGCACCTGGGGCAACGGTTGGCTAATATACTGGTCAAATAAAATCTTTTTGGCATGGGGGCGATATTCATTCGTGCGCAAGTTACTCAATCCTTTTTCTTACGCTGTTGATACTTTTAACGGGTACAAAAATGGCCTATGAATGAAAATGATAAATGGTGTTGCTTTCTAAGCATCTCATACTTTCTGCCGATGGTAGCATTTTTCACCCCAGCGAGCATGAGATGCAGCGTAAACCGCAGAGTGGGGATTAGCCTATTATTTTCTCCATCTGCATACTCCGTGAGCCTTTAATGAGAAAATGGGTATGCTCAGACTTTTGATGGATGAACCAGTTTCTTGCATCAGATGAATTAAGGAAAAAAGTAAACCCATGCTGGATCTTTCCAAAATCACCGCCTACTAAAATTACTTCTGTCCAGGCATATTTTTTAATCAACTCGATAATGGCACTGTGTTCATCCAAACTTGCTTCTCCCAATTCCATCATACCTCCCAGCATCAATACTTTCTTATCTGTATGCAAACCGGCAAAGTTTTCAATAGCGGCTTTCATACTGGTGGGGTTTGCATTGTATGCATCCAGTATAATGGCAGTAGACCCCCTTTGTATTAATTGTGAGCGACTGTTCGAAGGGGTATAATTTTCAATAGCGGTTTTTATCTTTTCCGCAGGAACAGAAAAATATTTGCCAATCACAATGGCACATAAAATATTCGGCAGATTATAGTCACCTACCAACTGTGTTTTTACATGATTAATCCCTAAACCTTTTGTAATGGCCACTTCAAGAAAGGGTTCGTTGGAAAGTATATTGCCTTGCACAAGTCCATCAGTTGTTCCATAGGGTATAATATTTGTAATGCCGGCACTCATCGTATGCAGGTAATCATAATCTGTATATACGAACGCGGTGCCGTTATGGGCCCGTAAAAAATCATAGAGTTCACCTTTCCCTTTTCTTATACCTTCAACACCGCCAAATCCTTCCAGGTGTGCTTTACCACAATTGGTAATCACACCATGTGTTGGCTGGGTATAACGGCAATAACTTTCAATTTCCTTCTGGTGATTGGCACCCATTTCTATTACGGCCATCTGTGCATCTTTTTTTACACTTAGCAAAGTGAGCGGCACACCAATATGGTTATTCAGGTTTCCCTGGGTGGTATAGGTAATATAATGAGAAGAGAGTACAGCATAAATCAGTTCCTTGCTGGTAGTTTTACCATTGCTGCCGGTTATGGCTATAAAAGGAATGCTAAATTGTTCGCGATGATATTTAGCCAGTTCCTGCAATGTTTCCAAGGCATCGGCCACTTTAATAATACGCCTGTCGGTGGTAAGTAGCACATCATCTACCACAGCATAAGCAGCGCCATCCGACAAAGCCTGTACGGCAAATTCATTGCCATTGAAATTAGGTCCCTTTAATGCAAAGAACATATCACCATTCTTTAATTTCCTGGTATCTGTCTGCACCGAAGGGTGCTGAAGAAAAAGCCTGTATAATTCGGGTATGCCCACTGCTGATTATTTTGTCAAACTTATTCAAGTTTAGCGGATGTTGGTGATAATGCGCTGTTGTTCGTAAAAAAATTGCCAGCGGTGCATATATAATATATAAGGTTTTATCGCTAGCTAACGAGAATACCGGGGACTAAAGTCCCGATTCAGAGGGATGGAGAAGTTTCGCCCCCACGCTCTAAAGAGCGCGGTAAAGCAAGAGAAATATTTCAATTTCACGTTTCAAAGAGGGCAGGTAAGCAAGAGGCAATTTTTGTTTCACTTGATTAATGGCGGGTAAAACAATAGGAATAATTTTAATCCACGCTTTTTAGAATGCGGACCAAATAATGTAAACCACAAGGACTAAAGTCCCGAGTCGGGGGATGGGGAAGTTTCGGCCCCACGCTCTAAAGAGCGCGGTAAAGCAGGAGAAATATTTCAATTTCACGTTTCAAAGAGGGCAGGTAAGCAAGAGGCAATTTTTGTTTCACTTGATTAAGGGCGGGTAAAACAATAGGAATAATTTTAATCCACGCTTTTTAGAATGCGGACCAAATAATGTAAACCACAAGGACTAAAGTCCCGATTCAGAGGGATGGAGAAGTTTCGCCCCCACGCTCTAAAGAGCGCGGTAAAGCAGGAGAGATATTTCAACTTCACGTTTTAAAAAGCGCAGGTAAGCACGCGGCAATTTTTGTTTCACTTGATTAAGGGCGTGGTAAAACAATAATTATTTTTCACTTGATTAAACGCGCTATAAAAAAATAGAGATATTTCGGTTACTTGCTCCGAAGCGTAGGCAAAATAATAGAAGGTATGTCGGTCACACCTTGCGTATCCTTTTGATGCAAAAATAAAAGCAGAGAAGGAACGCGAAGTTTGCGCAATGTTCAAAAAGTGATGCAAAAACCGCATATCCATTTATGAACTTTGAATGAACATACTTAACTAATGATAATAGACTAAAATCACGCAACCAAAAAGGGAAGATATTTTGGTTCTACGTTTTAATGAGCGCCGCAAAAATAATTGAAGGATATTTCTGTTTTAGGCAGTAAAGTGTCGCAATTTTTTGATTTACCCCTATTGCCGCTATCATGCTGAGTATCCAGCATCCATCCTCCAACATCCAGTATCGGGTATCCCTCATCCAGCCCAGTACCCCCATAAAAAAACCACCCTCAAACGAGGATGGCTTTTTGCTCTATGCTACCTTTTCCTTATCTTTTGTTTCGGCGAGTGGGAAAGAATGTTCCCGTTTTCGCTTTGCGTGAAGTGGCATCCGGGGCACCATAATGCGTCATGGCACAACGGAATCCAAGGTCACGCGTACTTAAATCTTCTTCCATGAAACGACGGGCACCCGGACTTAACCAATAAGCCCTGTCATCCCATCCACCACCTTTATATACCCTTGATTTATCAGATATCAGTGTAGTTATTCCATAATTGTAAAGGATATTGCTAGACGAATCACCATCGAGGTAATTTGTTGCATAAGATTTTTGATAGTTTCTCCTGTTACGTAAAGCAGAGTCAGCTTCAGGTATCATTTTAATACGCCCTTTATCATCGCGTAAACTACCTGCACCACCACTCATATCAACTTTCTTGAAAACGTTACCACGGAATGGGTTAAAATCATCATCTCCCACATTGGTAATAGGGCGGTATACATCCTGAACCCACTCGTTCACGTTACCACTCATATTGTATAAACCAAAACCATTAGGTATAAAAGCAGTTACTTCAGCAGGAATGGCCGCGTTATCATTCAAACCACCGGCAACACCCATATTATCCCCGGCTCCACGTTTAAAGTTAGCCAGAAATGCACCCTGGAAGGAACTTTTCTTGGTGTAACGAAGGTTATCAAACCCGTCATTTTTCCATGCATAAATCTGTTTGTTCGAAATAACTTCTTCCCCACGTCCAGAAGAACCCTTGGTTTTCTTTTGTGGGTTTTGCATAATATATCCATAAGCGGCATATTCCCACTCGGCTTCGGTTGGTAAACGGTATTCACCATATAAAATACCATCTTCAAATCTTACAGTGGTCCTTGGCCTGCCCTGCGCATCTTTCAAGGGGTTGCTTTTAGATGTGGCCTGTTTACCCGGGGTTGCCTGGTATTCACCCATCAGGTAAGCTTTGCTGTTAAAATTATCCTGGCCTGCACCATTCATTTCTTTTTTGATCTGGCTTTTCTTATCTAAAAAACCTTTGTCAATCAAGGCAACTTCGTTTACGCGGTCAGTTCTCCAGATACAATATTCGGTAGCCTGTTTCCAGCTTACGCCTACTACCGGATAGTAATTATAGGAGGGGTGGCGGAAATAATATTCTACATAGGGCTCATTAAAAGCCAGTTCACTTCTCCACACAAGGGTATCGGGTTTGGCCTGCTCAACTACAGAATCCATACCTGCCTGACCAAAAACATTCTCCAGCCAGTACAAATATTCGCGGTAGTGAACGTTGGCAACCTCGGTTTTATCAATAAAGAAGGAGTTAACCGTTATCCTGCGGGGAATATTGTTCCAGTCGCCCATAACATCTTCCTGGGTAGCGCCCATGGTAAACGTACCGCCCTGCACAAACACCAGTCCGGGAGCCGTTTGAACGTCTTTAGGTTTGGCAACGGTAAAATTGCCCTGGTCCTTATCATTATAATTCCAGCCGGTAGCGGTTGATTTATCATGCTTTTTCTTCAGGGAACTGCACGATGCCATAGAACCCGATACTGCCAAAAGCAACACGAAATTCCTGGTCGTTTTCAATAACTGCATGGTCAATAGATTGAATTTGAAATATGGTTTCTCTCAGATATACTTAATAAACGTCTGTGCGAATATATAAGATTTCCGGTAATGATTTAAAATGCCTCCCGCCTTTGTCTGTTAGCAAAAGCCTAATTTTAAATAGGATTCTGTACAGGTAACAAATGCTGCCTGATTTATTTACGATTTTAGTTCGATATGAAGCTGAGGGCACTTTTTATTACAGGCTGTTTATTGGTCTCATTTTTCCCGCAGGGGAATGCCCAAAGGGTATATGTACCCAATTCGGTTTTAGCTACCGGTAATTGGTATAGGATCGGTGTAAAACAGGAAGGGATGTATAAGGTAGATGTAGCCATGCTTTCAGCGTTGGGCCTTGGTACGGTTAATCTTGCCTCATCCACTATCAGGCTGTTTGGAAACGGTGGAGGGATGTTGGATGAGAATAACGCCAGGCCCCGCACCGATGACCTATTTGAAAATCCTATTGAGGTAATTGATGGGGGAGATGGCCTGTTTAATGGTACGGATTATTTTATTTTTTATGCCCCGGGACCGCACAGATGGGAGAAAGACAGTGCCGGTCAAAGTTTTGTACACCGGAAAAACCTATATACCGACACATCTTTTTACTACATAAATATCAGTGGAACGGGGAAAAGAATTCCGCTGATCCCTACAACCGCAACACCCACTATTTCGGTCAATAGTTTCAACGAAAGGTATTTTTATGAGAACGACCTGGTGAATTTGCTCAATAGCGGTAAGCAATGGTATGGTGAAGAATTCAACAATAACCCCGGGGGAACGGCCACACGTTCTTTTACTATAGACTGGCCTGGATTGGTACTTAGCCAGCCGGTAACCATTGTTTCTGATCTCGCTGCACGAAGTGTAGGGGCTACAGCGGTGTTTGCTGTTAGCGTAAACTCGCAGCAGGTGCAAACGGTGAACCTTCCCGGGGTTACGGGTAATTTTTTAGATGCGTTTGGTACTTCTTTAACGCAGCGAAATTCGTTTACAGCGGCACAAAGCAGCTTCGGGGTTTCCTTCAATTATAAACCAACAGTGGGCGGTGCGCAGGGCTGGTTAAACTGGTTTGAATTATTTGGTAGAAGAAATTTATCCATCACAGCATCCAATCAACTATTCTTTCGCGACTGGCAATCGGTAGCCCCGTCAGCCATAGCTAATTATACCATTAAGAATAGCAATGGCGCAACAGTTGTATGGGAGATAACAGATCCCTTACGCCCCGTTAAAATGGCAGCAACCACTGCTGCTGCACAAACCGATTTCAGTAATGATGCTTCGCGACTGCGGGAATATGTGGCTTTTACCAATGCTAATCTGCTAACGCCGCTTGCGTTGAGTAAAACAGCCAATCAAAACCTGCATAATTCATCGGCAGTTGATTTGATTATTATTACCGATGCCACATTGTTAGCAGAAGCGCAGAGGCTCGCCCAGTTTCATCTACAGCAGGATGGATATAAGACCGTGGTGGCAACAACCGACCAGGTGTTTAAGGAATTTGCAGGTGGCGTGCCTGATCCGACGGCCATCAGGGATTTTGTAAAAATGTATGTTGATAAAGCGGGCGGAAACACCACCCAACAACCTAAATATCTTTTATTATTCGGCAGCGCTTCCTATGATTATAAATCCCGTGTAGCCGGAAATGTTAACCTTGTTCCCGGCTATGAAAGTGTGAGCTCTTTAGAACCCCTTACCACCTATACATCAGATGATTTTTTTGGGTTATTGGATGATGGGGATGATATCAACCAAAACAGTACAACTGCCTCATTAGCTATTGGTATCGGAAGAATTCCGGCCAGAAATAGTACAGAAGCAAAAAAAATGGTAGATAAGATCATCCGTTACCAGTCTAAAGAGAGCCTGGGTGCCTGGCGAAATCAATCTGTGTATGTTGCAGACGACCAGGATTTAAACCTTCACCTCACCGATGCAGAAACGGTTTCGGGTGATGCCAATACTGCCAACCCCTTACTCAATCAATATAAAATATACCTCGATGCCTACCCATTGGTAAGTGGCAGCGGGGGTGCCCGTTACCCAGCAGTAAATGATGCGATCGTGAACCAGGTATTCAATGGTACCCTCATATTTAATTACAGCGGGCACGGAAGCTACCAGCGGTTGGCCGAAGAAGCCGTAGTAAGCCAGGAGGAACTGAACCGATTTAATAACCCCAATAAACTACCTCTTTTTATCACAGCCAGCTGCGATTTTGCGCCGCATGACGACCCCATTAAAAATTCTTTGGGGGCGGCTATTTTAACCGGTAATGCCAATGGGGCCATTGCCCTGTTAACCACCACCAGGTTGGTTTTCGCATACAGTAACCGTGTTATCAATGATAACTATCTCCGCATTGCTTTACAACCTGATGCAAACGGCAAATACCTTACGCTTGGCGAATCGGTTAAACGTACCAAGAATATTACCGCCCAAAATTTTGGGGATGTATTGAATAACCGAAAGTTCACCCTGCTGGGCGATCCGGCCCTGCGCCTTGCTTTTCCCGCACTCAGGTTGCAGTTAACCACCATCAATAATAAACCCATCAGTGGTGCCGATACCTTGCGGGCATTGGAAAAATATACGTTTACCGGGATCGTTACCGACGCTTTGGGCAATGCCATTACCGACTTTAACGGAACAGTACACCCAACCGTATTTGATAAATTGCAACAGGTAAAAACATTGGGTAATGATGCTTCCAGCCCTGTAACCAGTTTCAACCAGCAGGCCAGTGTATTGTATAAGGGCAATGCCACGGTAACTAATGGCAGGTTTAGTTTTTCTTTTATTGTACCAAAGGATATTAATTTCCAGTCCGGCAAAGGCCGTATCAGCCTGTATGCAGATGACGGGAAAAGAGATGCCAACGGTGTAAATACTTCTCTTTATGTAGGTGGACTGGGCAGTGGCATTACCGATAATATAGGCCCTGTTATCAAGCCCTACCTGAATGATGATAAATTCCAGAATGGCGGTTTAACCCATGAGAACCCGGTATTATTAGTGAAATTGTATGATTCTTCAGGTATCAGTACTTCGGGTAATGGTATCGGGCATGATATTACTGCCATCATTGACGGTAATGAAAGAAATGTACTGGTATTAAACGATTTTTATACCGCTTTGCTCGATAGTTACCAGGAAGGACAGGTTATGTTTCAGTTACCCACTTTATCAGAAGGTAAACATTCCATCAAAATAAAAGCCTGGGATGTGGCCAATAATTCAAGCGAGGTTACGCTTGATTGCATCGTGGCAAAGCAGGAAAAATTACAAATTTCCAATGTTAGAAATTACCCCAATCCGTTTTCAGTCACAACCACTTTTGCTTTTGAACACAACCAACCCAATACCGATCTGGATATCACCATTAATATATACAGCGCATCCGGGGCATTTGTGAAACAGATAAAGCGGCTTTTGAATACGGGTGGAACGCGAAATTGCCAGGTAAACTGGAACGGGGATAACCAAACAGGCGCAAAACTGGCAAAAGGTATTTATATTTACCACGTAATTGTTGTTGCAGGTGGCAGTAAAACTGAAAACACCCAACAATTGATTCTTTTCTAAAATCGTCTGAATGATTTGATTTCTACACTTTTGTAAGTTTTTTTACGTTTAATTTAATTAATATCATTGTGTTATCGTACGGTTGATTTTTCAATGAAATCTGCCGGAAAAAGGTATTGTACCGGTAAGGATACAGAAGGTTTTCGCACAATCTTTTTCCCCCCGGCAAGCGGTTATGAGAATTTAATGCTCTTATTTTTTTATCATTTTTTTAATCAAATCAATATTTTGATGAGTCCGATCGCAAAAAACATATTTACCGGGGTTGCTGCTATTCTTTTTATAACGGGTTCGGCCCGGGCACAAGCCGATTCAATCAATATTGTTTCAACGGCTGTTCCCTTTCTTAGGATTTCGCCGGATGCAAGGGCTGGTGGAATGGGCGACCTGGCCATTGCTACCTCTCCCGATGCGAATGCTCCCTTCTGGAACCTGGCCAAAGTGCCTTTTGCCAAGAAAAGATCAGCAGTAGCGGTAAACTATACACCCTGGTTAAAAGACCTTGGTTTGAATGATGTATACCTGGCAAGCCTTGCCGCTTATTATAAATTAGACGACCAGCAGGCGATCTCTACCTCGCTCCGTTATTTCAGTCTCGGAAATATCCAGTTAACCGATTATTCAGGCAATGTGTTAAATACCGTTAAGCCAAGTGAGTTCTCGATAGATGCGGGTTATTCAAGAATATTGAATGAGAAAATGAGTATCGGGGTTGCTTTGCGCTACATCAATTCAAGATTGGTTGTGGGCGATGTAGGAACAGGTGTGGTATACAAAGCAGGTAATGCTGTTGCCGGCGACGTGTCACTTTTCTACCATGGCGTGAATGCCGATGGACAGGGTTTAAACTGGGGTGTGGTATTGTCTAACCTCGGCAGTAAAATCGGCTATACCAATGATTCGCGTAATAAAGATTATATACCGGCTAACCTTGGCCTGGGGGTTTCTTATGCAACGGCTATCAATGAAAGTAATAAAATAACCTTCGGGTTGGATATCAATAAACTATTGGTTCCATCGGCTCCATCGGCCACCGGTAATTATTCGGCTGACTCTGCAAAACTGGCCCAATACAGGAGTACCAGTGTTGTATCGAGCTGGATGAAATCTTTCAGCGATGGTACCAACCAGTTAAATTCATTGCAGGCATCGTTGGGAGCAGAGTATAGCTACAACGAACAGTTTTTTGTAAGGGCAGGTTATTTTTATGAAAATAAAAACAGGGGCAACCGTAAATTCTTTTCACTGGGTGCAGGGTTTAACCTTGATAACCTGAATATCAATTTTTCATACCTCGTTCCTTCGGGGAGTGGTGTAACAAGGAATCCATTATCGAATACATTGCGGTTTGGTATAGTTTTTAATTTAGCGGGAGAGTAATAGCCTCACCCCCGGCCCCACTCCATTGTATGGAGAGGGGCGATCTTTTCTATACCCCTCTCCGTTATACGGAGAGGGGTGGCAAGCGAAGCGATGCCGGGGTGAGGAGAATGGGATGGGATATTTTTAATTCAGTTCACTATGAGCATACGCATCGGTTACGGCATAGACTTTCATCAATTGGTAGAAGGGCGCGACCTGTTTATTGGCGGGATTAAAATACCGCATGAAAAGGGCGCATTGGGACATAGTGATGCAGATGTATTGTTGCATGCCATTTGTGATGCTTTATTAGGTGCTGCCTGCCTGGGTGATATCGGTGTTCATTTTCCAGATACATCGGCTGAGTTTAAAAATATTGACAGCAAAATATTACTCCGGAAAACTTTGGAACTGATAAAAGCAGAAGGCTATTCCATCATTAATATAGATTCTACACTTTGCCTTGAAGCGCCCAAAATAAAACCTTATGTAGCGCAGATGCAACAAGTGATAGCGGATATTTTGGGCATTACTGTTAAGGATATCTCCATTAAAGCCACCACTACAGAAACCATGGGATTTGTGGGCAGGCAGGAAGGGCTGGTGGCGCATGCGGTTTGTTTGTTGACTGCTGAGAGATGACGGATTAAGGCTGAAAGGGTTATGATGAGTGTAAGATTTGTATGATCAAGCAAGCTATTTCTTTACCAGGCAGAGCATACAAATGAGTTGCATGAATGATAAGTTTGGATAAAATTGAATAGGTGCTTTTACACTATATAACTACTGATAGATATTTATTGAGTCATGTATACAAGGAAGAATCTTTTGCTGCTGTAGAGCAAAAGCTGGCTGGCCATTATCATTCCCTATTATCACTTTATTCAATCATCAAAAGAATCCCTTACTGCTTGTACAACAGTTATTGAAAGGCACCCCTTACAGTGCATTTCTAATTGGCAGCCGCGCCAAGGGTATGCCGGTGCATTTAACAAGTGATTGGGATATTGCCATCACGGGTCCGGAAAGGGTTGATCCATTATTGCTAATGGATATTGAAGAGGCAATTGAGCGCGCTAATTTTATTAACGAAGTCGATATTGTTGATCTCGCAACAGTTTCCCCGGCCTTCCGCAAAGAAGTGGAAACTTACCAGGAATAGGAAATGGTTTTTGGTAATACCCTTTCTCTTTTTCTTCGTTCTTCTCCTATCGAAATTCTTCCGCCCCCCTCATCCATCCACAAAATACAATCCATGTTTAATAGCATAAATGGCAACACCGGCTGCTGTTTTCACATTCATTTTTTTCAGAATGCGGAAGCGGTTATTTTCTACGGTCCGTATGCTCAGGAACAGCAGGTCAGAAATTTCCTGACTATTCTTTTCTTCGCAGATCATGCGGATGATCTGTTTTTCTGAATCTGAAAACAAAACCTGCCTTTCTTTAATGTAGGGATTAAAATGGCTTCTGGCAATCAAGCGCACCATTTTTGCGGAAGTTGACTGGCAGAAATAAGGGTGGCCGCGGCTTACCTGGTGCAATGCTTCAAACAATTCCTTCTTAGCCATATTTTTGGTTATATACCCTATTGCACCTGCTTCAAGTGCTTCTACAATGGAATGTTCATTATCATAGCTGGTTAATACAATGCATTTAATGGTATGATTGATCTTTAAAAGATGTTTAATGGCAGTAGCCCCATCCATAACCGGCATTCGAAGATCGGTTAATACGATTTGGGGTTGTAACTGTGCAGACCTGTACATGAGCTCTTCACCGTTGGATGCCTCACCCACTATTTGATAGGCTTCGTTACCTGTGAAAAAACCTTTTAATCCATCCAGGTAAAGTTCGTGGTCATCAGCGATGAGTATTTTTATTTTGTGTTTATTTTCCATGTGGGGTAAGCATTGAAAGTAGTGGAATTTTAATCAGGTAAGATGTACCGGAACCTATGCCGGAATTCAGGGCAAGGGTTGCCCCTAGCAGTTCTATTCTTGTATGGATATTTTGCAGGCCCAGTCCCGGTGAAATATCCTCTAGTTGCAGGATCGTAAATCCTGAACCATTATCTCTCGTGGTGAGCGTGATCTTTTTTTCATCCTGTATGCAGTTAATATAAATATCGGTGGCGCCTGCATGTTTGATGGCATTGGTAAGGATTTCCCGTATGATCCGGTATAGGTGTATACTTTTGGCAGGTTGGTAATGCGCATCATGGATAACCAGAGTTGCCAATATATGTACTTTGCCGGCTGATTTGATTTCCTCAAACAGATCGGTAAGCGCCACCACCAGCCCATGCGATTCTAATATGCGGGGAACAAGGCTGTAGGATATTTCTTTTATTTTCTTTTGTTGCTTCCCCAGTTGGGTACCTGCTTTTAACAATATCGAATCACTCTCATAGCCTTTAGCCTGTTGAAGAAGTAAGCTTACAGCGGCCAATCCCGAACCCAACTCATCATGAAGATCAGTAGCTATCCGTTCCCTTTCCTTGTCAATTAATGCCACTTCTCTGCAAACCTGTTGTTTGTACTCTTCCAGCCGGTGCTGTTGGTGGCGGTAAAAGGAACGTATAAACATAACCAGCAAAAGTGTTAAGACTGCGAGGCTTGTTATGAGCGTAAGATATATTCCTGTTGTTTGGGTATCCATAAAATTGCGATCATGTAAATAAAATTCGTTGCTATATTAATCAGGCTTAAAATCAACCATAACCTTGTATAAAATTCATTAGGCAACCCC
>JANXUL010000175.1 GCA_025356235.1 Bacteroidota bacterium | reverse complement strand
AAAAGTCAAAAATCGAATACTGGTTTTTGATTTTTTATTTGATTTCTTTGCCTTCCAGCAAAATAATATGCTGAAAAGACAGTAATCAAAACTCCCACAACAGAAAGTATCATTACACTATTAGAAAAGAATTCTACCCAATTCAATTTTACTTTGAATATCTCTTTACTCAGCAAAACACTCACACTACCTAAATACCCAAATGAATCTGCGAGATAGATAAGGAAACCTACATTACCCGTAAACCGGAAAGCAGCAATCAGCCGTTCAAAAAAAACTGAGTTGAAGGGGATGTAAACCATATAAAGTCCCAGGCCTACCGCTGTCATCCACCAAACAGGATCTAACTGTTGCCGAACAAAGAAAAAAGTACAGATACCTGATAATGCAAAACCAATGGTTATAAACAGGTGTGCCAGCATCAAAGCTTTATAACTGTTTTTGATCAGCACCATGCTCCCGATCAGTACCAATACAATTATGGTAATGGGTGTTTCTGTTTTTGCAAAGAGAGCTGGCTGATTCAGATAACCCATTTCTTTCCACATATCGGCACTGAAGTTGTCGCGGATATCGCGAAAGATGGTAGCAAATCCATAAATAAAAATACAGGCAACCACGCCTGGCAGGAAGCTGCGGATAAATTTTTTTCTGTCAGCTGCACTCATCGGTATCCTTTTCATCCTGGCCGCTATATCCGCTTCATCAGGTGGTGGTATTTTTTCGATGAGGTAGATAAAAAAAAGTAATGGTAACGCAAAAACGAGTCCCGTTACGAAAGGCACCCAGAATTCAGACAAATGAAATTCCAGCAATAACCATCCGCCAACTGTTTTTACAAAGCCCGAGGAGAAAATAAAACTCACTGCTAATGCAGCGCCAATAAAATCTGTAGTTCGTCTCCCTTCCACATAAGAAAATACCACACCCCATAACATGCCCAACGGAAATCCGTTAATAAACAGGAACACGGCATTGTACGGCGGGGGAATGATAGCAAAAAACAACCATGCCAGCCATGCAATTCCCACCAACAGCAAAATGATTTTATACCTGCCCAATCTTTTTAGTTCCGAAATAAATTTAATACCATAAAATTTTGCCAGTAGGTAGCCGATCATCTGGCTCAATACCAGAATGGTTTTATAATTCAATCCCCAATAACGTAATCCATCAAAAGTGCATACAGTATATGATTTGCGAAAACCGAAAATCATGGTATATGTAAGAAAGGCAACTACGGCAGCATACAGGCCTGTTTGCAGTGGACTGCCTTTGAAGTGTTTGACAGATAGATTTGACAAGGATATAATTGTTTAACAATAAATATAGGCATAAACAATGTCTGCCGCTTATCGTATAGCCAACACCATTTAAATATCTCTTTTGGCAATTGCCTATTTATTTCAGAAATTCCAACACTGAAAACTATACATGCTATGAGAAAACTCCTCTTATTCGCTTCTTTATTTATTGCTTCAATGTGTACGCTTGCGCAGCAGGTAGATCTTTCCAAACAATTCAAAAACCTGAAACCCCGCAATATTGGTCCTGCCGGTATGAGTGGGCGTGTTACGTCTATTGATGCAGTTTGGGCCAATCCCGATCATATTTTTTTAGGTACTGCCAGCGGTGGTGTTTGGAAAACAGAAAACGGCGGCGGAAGCTGGACACCGGTATTTGATGAACAAACTATTCAGAATATCGGTTCTGTTGCCATTACCCAAAGTAACCCGAGTGTAGTTTGGGCTGGCACCGGTGAAGGCAACCCGCGTAACTCTGTAAGTTTGGGCGAAGGCATATATAAAAGTTTGGATGGTGGCAAAACATGGAAATGCATGGGCCTGCAAAAAACACGCAATATCCACCGCATTATTATTGATCCCAATAATCCTGATGTGGTATATGCCGGTGTAATGGGCAACCCTTTTGCAGAACATGCAGAAAGGGGTTTATATAAAACAACCGATGGTGGCGACAGCTGGAAACTGATCTTGCATACCAATGATACCAGTGGCGTGGGTGATATGGTGATGGATCCCTCTAACCCAAACAAACTACTGGTTAATATGTACCAACACAGCCGTACACCCTGGAGTTTAAAAGGCGGCGGCAGTGGCAGTGGCTTATATATTACGTATGATGCCGGTAAAACATTTAAGAAATTAGGCAAGGAAGAAGGTTTGCCTGCCGGTGATTATGGCCGCATAGGCATAACCATCAGCCACAATGAACCCAACCGCATTTATGCCATGGTGGAGGCTACCAAGAATGGTTTATACAAATCAGATGATGGTGGTTTGAAATGGCAATTGGTAAACAGCGAAACCGGCGTAGTTACCAACCGTGCTTTTTATTTTCAGGATATTGCAGTAGATCCGAAAAATGAAAACCGTTTATACAATATCAATCAAACTATCACAATGAGTGAAGATGGCGGGAAAAGTTTTGGAACGGTTATCATCCCTTACAGCGGTATACACCCCGATCACCATGCATGGTGGATACACCCCAATGACCCTTCTTTTATTATTGATGGGAATGATGGCGGTATAGCCATTACCCGCGACCGCGGCAAGACCTGGCAGTTTGATGAGAAGCTCCCACTGGGACAGTTTTATCATATCAATGTAGATAATCAAATCCCTTACAATGTTATGGGCGGCTTACAGGATAATGGCAGCTGGCACGGTCCCGCATATGTCTGGATCAGAAGTGGTATCCGTAATGCTTACTGGCAGGGCGTTAGCGGTGGTGATGGCTTTGATGTAATGCCGGATGCTGAAGATCCAAAATGGGTATATACTATGAGTCAGGGCGGAAGTGTTAGCCGTTACAATATAGCTACCGGCGAAGATTGGAGCATCCGTCCACCAAGGCCCGATATGAAAACAAGGCAACGCTTTAACTGGAACGCAGCTATTGCCCAGGATCCGTTTGACAAGTCCACGATTTATTATGGCAGTCAGTTTGTAAATAAAAGTACCAATAAAGGTGCCGCATGGGAAATCATATCTCCCGATCTCACCACCAACGACAGTATCAAAATTGACCAGAGCACCAATGGTGGTATTTCAATTGATATTACCGGTGCAGAAAACTATTGTACCATATTAGCCATTGAGCCCTCTGCCAAACAACAAGGTGTTATCTGGGCAGGAACAGATGATGGCAATGTACAACTTACAACAGACGGCGGTAAAACATGGACCAATTTCCGCGGTAAGATTCCCGGCATGCCGCTTGGTGCCTGGATACCACAAATAAGGGCTTCCCGTTACTATGCAGGCGAGGCATTTGTGATAGCGAATGATTACCGACGCGGCGATTTTAAACCCTATATTTTCCGCACAACCGATTTTGGAAAAACATGGACAAGGATCATTGACGAAAAGAAAGTCACTGGTTATGCATTGTGCATGATACAGGACCCCGTAGAACCCAATTTAATTTTTGTTGGAACAGAACAGGGTTTATGGATAAGTTTTGACAATGGCGAAAAATTTCAGCAGTTTAAAAATGGCTACCCTTCTGTTTCTACGTATGATTTTTCTATCCAGGAAAGGGAGGCCGATTTAGTGATCGCCACTTTCGGAAGGGCTTTATGGATATTGGATGATATCCGCCCGCTTAGAAAAATTGCAGCTGCCAAAGGACAAACCTTTACCAAAAAAATTACTGCATTTGAAACACCGCAGGCTTACCAGGCCAACATTAAAAATGCTGCAGGCATTGAATATAGTATATGGGGCAGTTATGAAGGGGAGAATAGAAAACCTGGCGCAGCACTAAGTTTCTTTGTAAACAAAGCAAGTACAGATACCGGCAAGAATAAATTAGCCGATACCGCTACCGTAAGAATATTTGATGCCAGTAATGTACAGGTCCGCACGCTTCGTCCCAAAGCCGACAGTGGTTTTAACCGATTCTATTGGGGCCTGGAAGGAAAAGGTATCCGGCAGGCTGGTGGTGGCGGAAGAGGTGGCGGTGGTGGCCCACGTGGTGCCGGCCTTGCGCGGCCTGCAGATGAACCCGGTGGATTACAGGTGGATCCGGGTACTTATAAAGTAGTAATCAGTTTAGGTAAAGATCTTTCCGATAGCACTATGGTTACCATAAATGACGATCCTAATGCACCTACAAGTAAAGAGATAAGAGACGTTATCCGTAATGCCAATACAAGATTGGATAAAAGTTCCTTGAAATTAGTTGATCTGACCGATCGTTTGACTGAAGCCGATGATATTGTAAAAAAGATCGAGGCGAACTTTACAAATATGGATCAGAAGCAGGCGGATACGCTTCGCAAAACAGGTAAAGCCATGCAGGATAGTATTAAATCCATCCGCGAACAATTAAACGGTAAGCCGCAGGAAAAACAAGGTTATGGTAATATTCCCCAGGTAACCGTAAATAGTGTAATGGGTGAAGCACGTTCTTATGTATTAAGTAAGAAAATGGCCCCCGGTACTCAGGAAGAACGGCTGATGGTGGATGCGGAAAATATGGTAATTGAAGTACTAAAAAAAGCCAATGCTTTCTTTGATGGTAAATGGAAACAATACCGTGCATTAGCAGAAAGCATCCCTGTAAAATTGTTTAAAGATTACAAACCCATCGAATAACCGATATAGAAGCTGGAGTAGCCTGAACGATTAAGCAGCTATCCGGAAAGAAGTAATATAAAATTCAGCCGGTATCATTCAGGTCGCTGTAGCGTCCCGATTGATACCGGCTTTTTCACTTATTTTTGCATCCGCAAATAACAGAACTTTTATGAGCCAACCCAAACTCAGTCACCTGGCCGGAACATTAGTGGGTAGCGAAATCGTGAATTTGGGTAATGCCATCAGTGAGCGCATTCGTAACGGCGAAAAAATATACAATTTTACCATTGGTGATTTTGATCCGGCTGAATTTCCTATCCCGACTGAGTTGGAGGCTTTAATTATAGAATCTTACCAGCAACGCAATACCAGTTATCCGGCAGCAGAAGGTGTACTGGATCTGAGAAAAGCGGTAAGTAGTTTTATTAAAGAATGGGAAGGATTGGAGTATGCACCCAATGAAATACAAATTGCTTCGGGTGGGCGGCCATTGATCTATACTATTTTTAAAGCGATTGTTGATAAAGGCGATAAAGTAATCTATGGCGTACCCTCATGGAATAACAACCACTATGTTCACATGACAGATGGTGAGCATTGTATCATTGACTGCAGTGCCGACAATGATTTCATGCCAACGCCGGAAGAGATTAAAAAAAATATCCCAGGTGCTACGCTTATTTGTATCTGTACACCACAAAACCCAACCGGCACCACACTTTCTAAAAATGCATTAGCAGAAATTTGCGACCTGATACTGGAAGAAAACAAACGTCGTGCGGATGACGAAAAAAAATTATACCTGATGTTCGATCAGATGTACTGGACATTAACCTATGGTAGCACTGAGCATTTCAATCCTATTTCTTTACGTCCCGATATGAAACCGTATACCATTTTTGTAGACGGCATCTCAAAAGTATTTGCTGCCACCGGGGTTCGTGTAGGTTGGGCATTGGGACCGGAAACAGTAATCGCCAAAATGAAGGCGATACTTAGCCATCTTGGAGCATGGGCACCTATGGCAGAACAAAAAGCAGTAGCTAACTATTTAGTACAGAAAGAAGCCATTGCAAAATACCTCACGCATTTTAAATCGGAGCTGGAAGAAAGGTTACGTAATATCCATGCAGGTTTCATTGCATTAAAAGAGAAAGGATATAGCGTTGATTCCGTTACACCGCAGGCCGCCATTTATCTTACCATTAAAATAGACCTTGTTGGCAAAACCACTTCGGAGGGAAATATCCTGTCAACACAATCTGATGTTACTTCTTACATTTTGGGGGAAGCTAAATTAGCTGTCGTTCCTTTTTCAGCATTTGGTGCCGGCAATAAAAACCCTTGGTACAGATTAAGTGTGGGTACCTGTAAGAAACAAGAAATACCTGAAATGCTAGCTAAGTTAGCAGCAGCGTTAGCAAAACTGAGCTGATCAGTGTAGTTGCTCTGTTCCGCTGAGTAACTATTATCCCCTTGTCTCCGGCGGAAGAAAAATAAATGCTTCTATTTTTAGTACGCTTAAACATTAGCAACAGAATATTGTTATCTGTTAGCGTATGCATGCCATCACAGTAATTTTCCCGCATCAGCTATTCAGGGAACACCCATCCCTTGAAACAAACAGGCCCGTTTACCTGGTGGAAGAATGGTTGTTTTTTCGGCAGTATAATTTTCACAAACTAAAGCTGGTCCTTCACCGGGCTTCTATGAAGTTTTATCAACAGTGGCTCACAGAAAAAAAATATACGGTTACTTATATTGAAACCACAGATACAAGAAATAATATCCGGCAAC
>JANXUL010000144.1 GCA_025356235.1 Bacteroidota bacterium | reverse complement strand
GCAAGGGTTATATTTCTTGCACTGATCATTTTATTTGCGCTGTTTTTCGGCGGCAAAAGTAAGGCTTAGTGGCGGGATTTTAGGGATGATATTTGTGTTATGTATCCTATTTGATCTGTATTAAACCTGTATTTGGTCGGGGCCGGGGATAGTAGTCACCCGGCAGGGCCGGGCAACTGGTTTGCAGAACGGGGCAACTGTTAAGTTTCATGACTGCTTGGATACGCTGAACAATTCTTTCGGATATTTGGTTTGAAAATCAACATCCCATGAGCAACTACAGCCGGCAACAGGAAATCGTTAATGGACTTATTCATGGTTTTGGCATGCTCTTCGGCATCAGTTGCCTTCCGGTTGTTACGGGTATTGCCATCAACCACGGCAATACACAGGGCATAGTAGGTAGTATAATTTATGGTTTTTGTTTTTTATTGCTGTTTACCGCTTCAACAATCTATCACCTTGTTCGTGAAGCATCTACAAAAAAGGTTTTCAAAATAATAGATCACATCAGCATTTTTTTTCTGATCAGCGGCACCTATACCCCTTTTCTGCTGGTGTATATGAATAATGCTTTTGGCATCAGCCTGCTGTCTATACTTTGGGGACTAACCCTAATAGGTATTTATTTCAAGATCCATTTTACCGGAAAGTTCGAGATACTCTCAACGGTCATTTATGTACTCATGGGTATGCTAATGATAGCGGGCGGCCGAAGGTTCTTCGACTATTTGCCTTTACAGGTAATGGTATTCATTTGTATTGGTGGGGGCCTGTACCTGGCAGGTGTATTTTTTTATCTGTGGGATAAATATCAGTATACACATGCCGTATGGCACATTTTTGTACTGGCTGCAGCCATGTGTCATTATGTGGCCGTTATGCTGGCTATGTAATGATGCACATAGCCGCTTTATTTTCAAACTAACCCGTTTTCAAATTTTCAAATTCTTTAGTTATCTTTTGTCTTAAAAAATAACCTAATGAGATGTATCCTTTTGTTTATTATTTGCTTTGCGACCATGGGCGTTTCTTTTGCCCAGGCAGCCGGTGCAAAATTTACTGCGTGCGGACAGGCCATGAAATTCCTTGAAATTGAAAAAGAAATTCTTTTACCCGGTATTAAATTAGCGTACTCCGCCAAAACAGTTATTTCCACCTATAGCCGCAAAGGGTTTATAATTACAGATGTGACTGACTAAACTTAGCGGGAGTAAATAAACAGGGGCGATAAATAAAAATCAATTTTACCAAAACACGTATATCATGAAAACCATCTGCAAATCCATTTGCCTTTTCTCTCTTATCTGCCTGTTATTCGCCTGCAAAAGCACGCAGAAAGACACACGCCTTGACAAAGCATCGCGCGAAAACAAAAACGGATGGATCTATGTGCATCTTGAGGGATCTCCGTCTACCATTGGTTATCAGCACGGTTATTTATTGGCAAATGATATTGATACGGCCATACAGGCTGTAGCCCACCTGCTTACGCACGAAACCAAGAAAGACTGGAATTTTTACCGTACCTGCGCAAAGAATTTTTTATGGAATAAACTAGACCGAGAATACAAAGACGAAATCAATGGCATTGTAGAAGGGTTACAGGCCCAACATAAAAACTACGACAGCCTCGATATTACCGCATTGAATGCCATGGAAGAACTGGCCTATTATTATGTACCGCAATTAATGGAAAAAGAAAAACCCGGAACAGGTAATAATAAGGCCCCGGGCAACTGCAGTGCGTTTATTGCCACCGGCAGTTATACAAGTGATGGAAAAATCGTGATCGGGCATAATAACTGGACCTCTTATATTACCGGGCAACACTGGAATGTAATTGCAGATATTGTTCCGGAAAAAGGCAACCATATTTTAATGGATTGTATGCCGGGCTTTATTCATAGTGGTGATGATTTTTTGATTACCAATAATGGTATACTTATTACAGAAACCACCATCACCCAGTTTAAAGGGTTTGATACAACGGCCATTCCTGAATTTGTACGTGCCAGAAAAGCATCGCAATACAGTAACAGTATTGATGATGTGATAAAGATTTTTACCGAAGGTAATAATGGCGGCTATGCGAACGACTGGCTGATAGGCGATACCAAAACCAATGAAGTAGCCAAGCTGGAACTGGGCCTGAAAAATTATAGGGTATGGCGTTCGAAGGATACCGCCATGATTGGTTCTAATTTTCCGAGTGATGAAAAGCTGATCAAAGAAGAAACGACGTTTGATGTGAATGATAAAACAACCTCTCCCAATGCGCGGAAACTGCGAATGGAGCAATTGGTTTTGGTTGACCTGAAAGGGAAACTGAACCTGGAAACAGCCAAACAGATAGAAGGCGATCATGTGGATGCCTTACAAGGTAAAAACGCCAATAACAAATGTGTGATCTGCGGACATATTGATGAGGATGCCAAAGGCTGCGCCGAATGGGACCTGCCGGCCTATTACCCCATGGGTGCCGTACAAGGTAAAGTTACCACTGCCGAACTGGCAAAGAACATGCAGCTCTGGGCACATATGGGCCATCCGTGCGGACAGGATTTTATTGGTGAGAAATTTTATAAGCTGCATCCCGAGTTTGAGTGGCAGTCGAAGTATTTGAAGAATATGCTGGCGTATCCATGGACCTTGTTTGCAGCGAAGAAATAGGTGTGATAGTGAATCGCGTATTGTGCTATTACAATATTTAAAACAATAGATGATTTGTATTATTAGAATCAACCATCGAGTGAATATTGATATAAAATTTCTCATCAGTCCATGTGGACGGGCCTCTTTGGGGTCGATGTCGAGCGAAGGCGAAGACAGACAAAATGATGCGAAGCACATATTGTCAGAGGCCAAAGCAGCCCGGTAACATGGACGGGGCCCAGCGGCCGTGAGCGACAATGGTTAATGAATAAAAAACAGTGTCATTTTATAGGACACTATACATATATATTTTAGTAGCCCAACACGTTAGTGAATATTGAGTTGGCGTAATAACTTACTCACGATTCACGTCTCCCAATCACCACTCCGCCCTTGCAGTAGGCCCAACATCCAATGAGCTGAATTCACCTGCAAGGTATTTATAGTAAGCAGTGATAGCGATCATGGCTGCATTATCAGTACAATATTCAAATTTCGGTATAAAAATTTTCCAGCCCTGCTTCTCCCCCGTTTCCTGCAACCCTTTACGTAAAGCACTATTGGCACTTACGCCACCTGCGATGCATACATTTTTTACGCCTGTTTGCTGAACGGCTTTGGTTAATTTCTTGAGTAAGATATTTACAATCGTGTATTGAACAGACGCACAGAGATCAGCCCGGTTTTGTTCGATGAAACCGGGCTCCTGTTTTTGTAAAAAATAAAGTACGGAAGTCTTTAATCCGCTAAAAGAAAAATTTAATTCCGGAATCTGCGGCTCTGCAAATTTGAATTGTAATGGGTTCCCTTCTTTCGCATACTTATCAATTAAAGGCCCGCCGGGATAGGGTAAGCCCAGCAGCTTGGCCGTTTTATCGAACGCTTCTCCCGCAGCATCATCAATACTTTCGCCAATTACTGTAAGGTCTAATGGCGATTTTGCCAACACAATTTGTGTATGCCCGCCACTCACCGTTAAACATAAAAAAGGGAATGTGGGTTTTATATCCGCAATCAGGTTAGCCAATACATGCGCCTGCATATGGTGAACGGCGATGAGTGGTTTATCTAAAGAAAGTGCCAGTGATTTAGCGAATTGTGTGCCCACCAATAAACTTCCGATAAGGCCGGGGGCCTGGGTAAAAGCAATGGCATCAACGGTTTGGAGTTGGGCCTGAGGAGTTGGGTGTTGAGGGAAAGCTTCTTTTAATGCTGCATTTACAACGGGAACAATGTTTTGCATATGGGCGCGGCTGGCCAATTCAGGCACCACGCCACCATATTGCTCATGCACCGTTTGGTTGGCGATATAGTTTGATAAAATTTTACCATCCACACAAACAGAGGCAGAAGTTTCATCGCAGGAAGATTCTATGGCGAGTATGGTTATCGCCTCGCTCTTAATGGGGGGCTGCGCATCACTTACAAATTCTGCATGAGTATTACCAATCATGAAGCAAAATTAATTGATAAAAATCTTTCTATAACACTCCTCATTAAGGGGGCTGGGATATTACTTTGTTCTGATGGCCACAACCGGATCCATCCTGGCCGCAATAGAAGCCGGTATAATGCCGGAAATAATACCTAGTATGATACAAATACTTAGTGCCAGTATGATAATATTAGGCGCAATGAAAATAGGAAAAGGGAGTACGGCGCTTAATACCAATGACATTACCCATACGAGGCCAAGCCCTACCAGTCCGCCAATGATGCATAAAAAGGCGCTCTCTATCAAAAACTCTGTAAGGATGGTCCTTTTTTTGGCACCTAAGGCTTTCTTTAGTCCTATCTGGCTGGTTCTTTCCCTAACTGTTACGAACATAATATTGGCAACGCCAAAAGCACCTACAATCAGGCTTAATCCTGCAATTGCCCATCCACCGGCACTTACCTGGCCAAAGAAACCTTTTACCTGTTCACTGAACTGGGCTACATCATTACAGGAGAAATTATCTTCTTCCGTGGGACTGAGTCGCCTCGACTGCCGCATCACCCCTACTAACTCATCCTGCAAGGCAATTGATGGTATGGAAGCTTTACCCTGAACCATGATAAAAGGGTTACTGTTATCCGGATTATAGATGCTGGCAAAATAACGGTAAGGGACAATTAGTGCCTGATCATAATCAAACCCGCCTACAAAACTTTGGCCCTGTTTTTTAATCACACCAACCACAATTACCCTCCTGCCGTTGTAGGTAACTTCTTTGCCAACTGCTTTTTCAGGGTTATCGAATAATTCTTCGGCCACTTTATTACCGATGATACCAGTAGTGGTACCCCGTAAAAATTCAGACTCGTTCAGGTACCTGCCATTATCTATCTCAATCGTTTGGATGGTGTTGAACTCTTCTGATACCCCATACAGGTTTACATTACTCAATATATTATCCTTGTAGCTAAGGTTTACATTATTGGAAACAAACATGGCCGCATTGGCAGCCAGCTGGCTTTTTGATTTGATAAACTTCATTTCTTCAATACGTATCGGCGGGCGTTTCATGTATTTCCACCAGGGGTAATCGTTACCACCGCCATAGTTCCATTTATCTACATAAATGGTATTGTTACCAAACGACTTAATATCATTCTGCACTTTGCGTTCCAGGCTGTCAACCGTTGCCAATACACCAATGATACAGAAGATACCGATGGTAATACCGAACAGCGACAGGAAAGTACGCAGTTTGTTAACCCTGAGTTCCTGCAGGGCCATCCTGAAACTATTCCATAAAATGCTCAATAGCTTTAACATGTATCAAATGTAATACAGGAATGGCCCGGAAAAAGGATTTTTATGTGAGTGGTGTGTGGAGTCCATGGCCGATAGTTTATGGGGCACCGTTAAACACGGCAACTGGTTGTACAGCCAGCTACCCATGAATAACCATGGCTTATGGATGATTGATTACGGGCACTGAACCATCGCCTATAAAAAATGTTATTAGTTATCAACGCTTAGCATCGTTTCCTGTGCTAAGTTTGCACGATTTCTCAAACATAAACCTGCAATATGACCTGGAAACAAGTCTTCACTTCATCTATCGGCAAGAAACTGGTTATGGGTTTCACCGGCATTTTCCTGATCCTTTTTTTAGTGGTACATGCCGGCCTTAATGCCTGTATCTGGGCCAATGATGGGGGCGACATGTTTAACAGGGCAGCTAATTTCATGGGCAGTAACGTGGTTCCAAGGATAATGGAGATAGGTTTGTTCGCAGGAATTTTCCTGCACATCATACAAGGATATTTGCTAACACTTGAAAACCGGAAGAAAAGATCGGTTGGTTATGCGGTAAGTTATAGTGAAGGCAGTAAATGGTATAGCCGCAGTATGGCGGTGCTGGGTACGATCCTTTTATTATTCTTCATTCTCCATTGGAAACATTTCTGGATACCCTCCCGCATCACAGGTGTAGAAGAAACAACACATGCCGTTGCCAATGGTCTGCCTGTTCACAATATGTATGCTTTAATGAAGGATACTTTCAGCGAACTATGGGTTGTGATCGCTTATGTGATTGCCTGTATTTCCCTGGCCTATCACCTGGCGCATGGTTTTCAGAGTGTTTTTAAAACATTGGGGGTGCATAATAAACGTTACCATATCATGTTATCAAGCCTGGGCTATGGCTTTGCTGTTATTGTGCCTTTGGTTTTTGCCATGATGCCCGTAAGTTTTTATTTGGGATGGGTGAAGTAGTGAGTTGTGAATAGTGAGTAGTGAGTGACCTTAGTAGGCAAAAGATATATCGCCGGGACAACAAACAACATTAGAAATTCCAAACCATCGAAATATGTTAGATGCAAAAATTCCTGCCGGGCAGCTGGATGATAAATGGACAGATTATAAAGGGCATTGCAAACTGGTGAACCCTGCCAACAAACGTAAGTTGGAAGTGATTATTATAGGTACCGGACTGGCAGGTGCTTCTGCGGCCGCATCTTTGGGTGAGCTGGGGTACAAAGTGAAAGCTTTCTGTTTCCAGGATTCGCCCAGGCGTGCACACTCTATCGCTGCCCAGGGCGGTATTAATGCTGCCAAGAACTACCAGAATGATGGCGACAGTGTTTTCCGCCTGTTTTATGATACGATTAAAGGCGGTGACTATCGTGCCCGTGAATCAAATGTGCACCGCCTGGCTGAAGTGAGCACCAACATCATTGACCAGTGTGTGGCACAGGGTGTTCCTTTTGCACGTGAATACGGTGGCTTACTGAGTAACCGTTCTTTTGGCGGTACACAGGTTCAAAGAACTTTTTATGCTGCGGGCCAAACCGGTCAGCAATTATTGATAGGTGCTTACCAGGCTTTGGAAAGGCAGGTGGCATTGGGTAATGTGAAAATGTACAGCCGCCATGAAATGCTGGAGATCGTTAAGATTGATGGTAAAGCACGTGGCATTATTGCCCGCGACCTTGTTAGCGGCGCTTTGGAAAGACATTTTGGCCATGCTGTATTATTGTGCAGCGGTGGCTATGGCAACGTATTTTATTTATCAACCAATGCCATGGGCAGTAATGTTACAGCGGCATGGAAAGCACATAAAAAAGGTGCGGCATTTGCCAATCCCTGTTTTACACAAATTCACCCAACCTGTATCCCCGTAAGTGGCGACCACCAGTCGAAATTGACCTTAATGTCGGAATCGCTGCGTAATGATGGCCGTATATGGGTACCTAAAAAACAAGGTGATACCCGGAAAGCAATAGATATACCCGAAGAAGAAAGGGATTATTATCTGGAAAGAAGGTACCCCGCATTTGGCAACCTGGTTCCGCGTGATGTAGCATCAAGGGCGGCAAAGGAAAGATGTGATGAGGGTTATGGGGTTGGCAGCAGTAAACAGGCGGTGTACTTAGATTTTGGTGCAGCCATTATCCGGTATGGAAAAATAGAAGCAGGTAAAGAAGGTAAGGATGATGCCACACAGGAAGAAATTATTGCCTGGGGTAAAGAAGTTGTGAAAGAGAAATATGGTAACCTGTTTGATATGTATGAAAAGATTACCGGTGAGAACCCTTATGAAATAGCCATGCGTATTTATCCTGCCGTTCACTATACCATGGGTGGGCTATGGGTAGATTATGAATTGCAGACAAGTGTGCCCGGCTTATATGCTTTAGGTGAAGCCAATTTCAGCGATCATGGTGCCAACCGTTTAGGGGCTTCCGCATTGATGCAGGGTTTGGCTGATGGTTATTTTGTAATACCCTACACGGTGGGGAATTATCTGGCTGATGAAATATATAATGAAGCCATCCCTACCTCACATCCTGCTTTTGAAGAAGCAGAGAAAGAAGTGTCAGACAGGATCCATCGTTTAATGAATATCAAGGGTAAGCAAACCGTAGAAAGTTTTCATAAACGTTTGGGTAAAATCATTTGGGAGAAATGCGGTATGGCGCGTAATGCCAAAGGTTTGCAGGAAGCGATTGCAGAAGTGCAGGCATTGAAAAAAGAATTCTGGAGCGATGTGAAAATACCGGGTAGCATTGAAGAGATGAACCCTGAATTAGATAAAGCCAACCGCGTTGCCGATTTTATTGAACTGGGTGAACTGATGTGTAAAGATGCATTAAACCGGAATGAAAGTTGCGGCGGCCACTTCAGGGAAGAATACCAGACACCGGATGGGGAAGCTTTACGTGATGATACCAACTATATGTATGTAGCCGCCTGGGAATATGCAGGCGACAGTAACTGGAACCTGCATAAAGAGCCGTTGGTGTATGATGTAATAAAACCAACGCAAAGGAATTACAAGTAATACCCCCCAGACCCCTGAAGGGGGAGTTGGGAAGGAGAGAAAGACTATAATTATTAACCGCAGATCAATTTGACAATTTGAAAGTGTGCTAATTTGAAAATTAAATTAGTGTACAATTTTAAATTATGCGGGATGATAGAAAGAATGTAATTGTGGAGAAATCAGTTTCCTTTTCTCTGGCAATTATAAAGTTTACGGAAGTTCTTGAACAAGACAGGAAATAGGTGATTGCAAAACAGCTTTTACGTTCCGGAACCTCGATTAGTGCAAACATCTTTGAGGCCCAGAATGCGGAAAGTAGGGCAGACTTTATTCACAAAATGAAAATTGCAGCCAAAGAAGCCAGCGAAACGCTTTATTGGCAGCTCCTATGTGAACGAAGTGACAATTACTCTTTTAATCCGGCATTACCGGATGATCTCACAGAGATCATCCGAATCCTATCCAGGATAATTGCCACATCAAAAGGCTAACCCGTTTTGCATTTTCAAATTTTCAAATTTTCAAATTTTCAAATTTCGATATGGAACATTACCACATGAATCTGAACTTAAAAGTCTGGAGACAACAGAATAACAAAGCAAAGGGTGCATTCAAAATGTACAGGGTGGAAGATATTTCTTCTGAAATGTCGTTCTTGGAGATGATTGATGTGTTGAATGAAACATTGATCAGGGAGGGTGAAGACCCGATTGCGTTTGACCATGATTGCCGTGAAGGTATTTGTGGCTCCTGTTCTATGTACATTAACGGTAAGCCGCATGGCCCATGGCAGGCGAACACTACCTGTCAATTGCACATGCGGGCTTTTAAAGACGGAGATACCATTGTGGTAGAACCCTGGAGGGCCAACGCTTTTCCGGTGATCAAGGATTTAATGGTTGACCGTTCTGCCTTCGACCGTATTATACAGGCCGGTGGTTATATCAGCGTAAATACGGGTAATGCCGTTGATGGTAATGCCATCCCTATTAATAAAGACAAAGCCGACGCCTCTTTTGCAGCAGCCATGTGTATCGGCTGCGGTGCCTGTGTGGCCGCTTGTAAAAACAGCAGTGCCATGTTATTTTTAAGCGCCAAAGTATCGCATCTGGCTTTATTGCCGCAGGGCGATCCGGAGCGTAAAAGCCGTGTGATTAATATGGTGGCGCAAATGGATAAAGAAGGTTTTGGTGCCTGCACCAATACCGGCGCCTGTGAAGCTACCTGCCCCAAAGAAATTTCTATCAGCAATATTGCCCGGTTGAACCAGGAATATCTGATTTCCAGTTTAACAGCGGATAAGTAAACCCTCAACCTATTTAAAGGTGGCGTTAATGAATGAACAAAGAGACTGTTTCGTAAATGAAACAGTCTCTTTGTTTAAAGGGGTTACAGAAAGCGCATTGATTTTCTCAATTTTAGGTATAACAGGGATGCCATTAATGACCGGGTGATTTAGCAGCCTGATTGTTGTTACTTTTACATGTCAATTATTTTCTCATGAGCTATACAGTTCCTGCACAAACAAGTATCGGGCATGTTCATTTAAAAGTGTCTGATTTAGATAAAGCTTTATCTTTTTACCGGGGCTTACTCGGATTTACATTGATGCAGAAGTATGGTACCCAGGCTGCGTTTATTTCGGCCGGCGGGTACCATCACCATATCGGGTTAAATACCTGGTACAGCAAAGATGGCAAACCGGCACCCGGTAGTGCACCGGGGTTATTTCATACGGCTATCCTTTATCCTACCCGGAAAGACCTGGCCGCTATTTTACAAAGATTGATGGATGCAAAATATCCCTTGACAGGTGCTTCGGACCACGGCGTATCAGAAGCATTGTACCTGGAAGATCCGGATGGCAATGGCGTGGAATTATATTGGGATAAGCCCAAAGAACAATGGCCCGTTGATGCAGACGGAAATTTACAAATGGTAACAGCGCACCTTGATCTGCAAAACCTGTTGCAGGAATTAATCAGCTAACATCTCGCGCTTTATAACATCCTTATCTTTATATCCGGATGTCGAATACCTATTTCCAGTTCAAACAGTTTACCATTCATCAGAACAGGTGTGCGATGAAAGTATGTACCGATGCCTGTTTATTTGGTGCATGGGTAGCAGAAAAAGTACAAAGCGAGAAATACGGGCCACAAAGTATTTTAGATATTGGTGCAGGCACCGGTTTGCTGGGCCTCATGCTGGCGCAGGTAACTAAGGGAATGGTTGATGCGGTTGAATTGGATGAACCTGCGGCAGAACAGGCAGCAGAAAATTTTGAAGCATCACCATGGCATGAACGTTTGCAGGTTATCAGGGGTGATGCAAGGACCATACACCTGGGAAGAAAATATGACTTCATTATTTCCAATCCGCCTTTTTTTGAAAATGACCTGAAGAGTGGGAATACCGGGCGGAACCTTGCATTACATAGTGAAGAACTTAATTTGAAAGAGTTACTTTCCATTATACAGAAACATTTATCAGTCGATGGAAAATTTGCGTTACTACTGCCTTATCAACGAAAAAATGATTTTATTAAAATAGCAGTTGAAGCTAGATTTTATTTATTGGATGAAGTGGCTGTTAAACAAACACCTGTACATTCTTTTTTCAGGGCGATGCTTTTATTCGGAACAGATCAGGCAACAGTTGTTTCCAGTGAAATAAGCATCAGGGATGGGGATACGTATACGAATGCGTTTACAGCTTTATTGAAAGACTATTATTTGAAATTATAAATTTAAAGCAGCTATACTATTTGACATTCGCAATAAAAATCAATGCGCAGCATAATCAGCCAGGTACTGAAAAGAATCCGTTAGCTGCCCTTCTTTTAAAATTGTTGCTCTTTCAATAGTGGTACTTCCCCCCTTTCGTATATCATCCAAAACATACTTGATCAGTTGCTCCCCAAAATAACGGCTGGCATCCCGTGGTAATTCGTTGGGTAGGTTGCCCACGGCCATTATATCTACACTGGTTTCTAAATAGGGTGATGTTTTCATACCACTGAATTTATCAACCCCATATACCGGTGCATCAATCGTTGCGTCACCCAGGTTACAGGGGATACTGCCCTGTTTATCATCGGTAATGTCTGCAATGGTTTGTATGCGAAAATCCTTTCGCTGTAAAGTTTCTATCGCAAATAACCTTGGTATATTTTGCTCCCAATAAATACCATTCATCAGGATATCTGTATGCGTACAAAAGTCTTCAAAAACACATTGGTATTCATCGGCATGCAGGTGAAAATCGTCCCTGTTGTATTTACGTGTCTTGGTATGGCGGTAAAGGTCGCTTCCTTTTAAATGTACATATACGGGATAGTCGAATTCGCGGCTGGTATATTCATCGGGCTCTACTTCCTGTACATCCATCAAATTCATAATCTCTAAAATGCCATGCGCCACGCGGCCACTTCCGGTAACAGCAATTTTCAGGTTGGGCAGTTTCAATCCAAAATAAGTATGTATCAGTTCCCGGTAATCTTTTACTTCACCTACCCTTCCAAGATGATAGGCGCCTATTCGGTTTCCATACGCCATAATACCATTATGGGCCCCCACGATCCCTGCAAAAAAACCAAAGCCTATAATGCGTTGCCCATCCTTGTGTTCCAGGCATTCATAATCAATGAGTGTAATCCGTTTATCCACCATCGCATGCATGAGCAATTGATTGGCAGGTTGTTTTTTTTTTGTATGTGAAAAGAAGAGATATGTTTTATTGGGGAGCAGCTGCGAAACGGGTATTTCCTTAATGCCCAACAGCAGGGTACAGCTGCTAAGGTCATCCGTTACCTCAATACCTGCCTGCGTATATTCTTCATCAGTAAAACAGCGGGTTAGGGAGGTTTGGACAAGTATCTTAATATCAGGAAAATGCTTAACCAACCATTTACACTGCGATGGAACCAGTGCCACCCGGTTATCTGCCGGAATTTTTCCCTCTCTGATAAGTCCGATCACAAGCATTGCGTTACTTTTGGGCACAAGATAAGGGAAGGGGGTGAGTAGTGAGTGGTGAGTACACTTCACTAAACACTACTTCCCCTCACTACTCACTACTCACCACTCATCATCCACACCGCACCATGAATTATTTCGAATTATATAACTTACCTGTCTCATTAAGTCCTGACCAAGCGCTCGTAAAAGAGACATTTTATGAACTGAGCCGTAAGTACCATCCCGATTTTCACAGTACTGCTTCAGCAGATGAGCAGGCGGATATGCTGGAGAAAGCATCCATGGTGAATATGGCCTATAAAGTGTTTCAGCACCCGGATGAAACCATTAAATATGTACTGCAACTAAAGGGGTTACTGGAAGAAGAGGAAAAATACCCGTTATCACCCGATTTCCTGATGAAAATGCTTGACCTTAATGAGCAGGCCCTTGATGTATCGGAACAGGCAGATATAGACAACCTGACGAATATTATTAACAACTTTACAAAAGAGATATATGAACCTGTGGAAGCCGTTATTACAAATTATAAAGAAGGTATTACTACCGAAAAAGAACTGTTGCAAGTAAAAGAGTATTACTACCGCAAAAAATACCTCGACAGGATTTTGGCTGGTTTGAAGTGATACTGTAATATTGCAACCCGATTAACGCATAACGTAAAAAAGATACGTTATGCGTAAAAAGCCCAGATGGCGGAATTGGTAGACGCGCTAGACTCAAAATCTGGTTATCGCAAGGTAGTGCAGGTTCGATTCCTGTTCTGGGCACTTTCAATTTTACTGAAACCCGTACTCGTATTAGCTTGTACGGGATTTTTTATTTATTGAGGTACAATAGAGGTACAAAAATTGCAAATAACTTGCTTTTACTACTACAAGATCCATTTTAGATAATACACCAAATCTTAAATTTTGTGAATATTGCTCTTCTATTTGGAAGAACCACCATTTTTGTACCCACGATACCATTTGCTCTTGCCCCCTTATAAAATATTTGTGTATGGTCTTTCTGAAATTAAAATAACTCTGTGATATTCAATACTTGATGGGGATCAATTTGTTCTGGCGAAGAGGGATCATTGAAAAATGGGTATGATAGGTCAACTCGGACTGGGGAAAGGGGATCAATAAGTCCGGTTTTTCC
>JANXUL010000126.1 GCA_025356235.1 Bacteroidota bacterium | reverse complement strand
AGAAATATAAGAACCTAGTAAAACAGTATTATTTATTAAATTTAGGATTAGGTATAATAAGCTCGAATCCGCTCCCAGATAGCATTTCCGCTATTTACTTTTTTGTCTTGATACAAAAAAGTAACAAAAAAAATCAAGGCTACTGCAAAAAAGCTAAAATTTACTCCATTACGCTAAAATGAACGAATTCTAAAGCCAGGCTTTTTTATCAATAATGAAGCAATTTTGTATTTCAACAATATATCAAAGCCAGGCATCGTTCATTTCTTAAGGCTTCATTCCGTAAATTTCTTAACGCTTTTTTTCAGAGGCCATTTTTAACACCAGTATAAATAGGCCTTTGCGCTTATTATGCCTAATCCTAATTAAATTTAAAATTTTTATTATGCAAATTTCATTAAAGCGTATTGGTGGATCAGCTACGCTGAGTTCCTTTGTATTGGCTGCAGCTTTATTTTTTTCAGGTTGCACAAAAGAAGATGCAGGTATCAGTGCTTCAGTATCGTATTCACTCAGTGGTAATGCAAGTGGTGCACAGGCAGTGCCGGCCAGCAGTAATAGTAATGGTTCCGGAACTTTTTCGGGTACCTATAATGCAAGCACGAAAATAATGACCTATACCACCACATGGGCCAACCTTACCGGAGCACCTGTTACGGGTGGCCTGTATACAGGTCTGGCGGGTCAGGTGGGCACGTCAATTACTACTTGGTCGTTGGGTAGTGGCCTAACAGCAAATGGTAGCTTTTCAAGCAGCACTACCTTGAATGCCGACCAGGAAGCTCAATTATTAGCGGGGAAGTGTTATTACATTCTTACAACAACTGCCAATGCATCCGGTGAAGTGCGGGGGCAGGTATCGGCAAAAGTGCAATAGGTTAAAAGCAGCAAACACAGATCAATAGTAACGGAAAAGGATAAGGGTTACCGATTGGCAACCCTTATCCTTTTCTGTTACAAAATATTTCACATTTCATTTATGGAATTAATAGCAAAACAGTAAGGTTCCCTTTCAATGCTGGCAGACGGCAGGACAGGAATAATGGTAAGGAATTCGGTATTTGTTCCCAAAAGAGTATCTGTTTTGAAATAACGATCAACAATTGGTAAATCCTGGCCGAAATAATATACCTGCTAACTATTCATCAAATGCATTCGGCCAATCCATTTTCAACCTGGTTACTTTAGCACTTACTTCATGTTCCAGTTCCTGTTTATAGTGGGATATAGCAGCTGCTATATTGCCATTGGTAGTGCCAATAATCTGTGCAGCTAATATACCTGCATTTTTTGCTGCATTCAAAGCAACGGTTGCCACAGGTACACCATTGGGCATTTGTAAAATGGAGAGTACAGAATCCCAGCCATCTATTGAGTTGGAAGATTTAATGGGTACGCCAATTACTGGTAATGTGGTGATGGAAGCCACCATACCCGGTAAATGTGCAGCGCCACCTGCGCCGGCAATGATCACGTGTAACCCCCTTTCTTTTGCAGTACTGGCATAATCAAACATACGCAATGGTGTGCGGTGGGCAGAGACCACAGTTAATTCAAAAGGGATAGCAAATTGTTTCAGTATATCAGCAGCTGCCTGCATTACGCCCAGGTCGCTATCGCTTCCCATAATGATGCCTACAAGTGGGGTAGAGGTGATCATAGCTGGCAAGATACTTTATTTTTTGGATGGCGGAAAATCGGGAAATTATTTCAATAAGAAAAGAACAAAAAAAGAGGATAAAAGAGGACTGAATCGCCAGGCTCTTTTATCCTTTCAGAAATATTTGCACAAGTGTGAAGTGTTTTTAGTTTACATCTTTTCCTTCCTTTAATAAACCAATCATTTTTTCGAGGTTACTTTTATTTGCTTGGTTAGGCGCCAAAGGCACAGCCTTTTCTGCATATTCTAATGCTTTCTTATAATCACCCACACCTGAATAGCCTCTGACCACTCCCATTAAAGTCGTAAACTGATTTGGGTTCTTCTCAAAATTTGTTTTAAAAACTTCCAGCGCTTCTTTGTTTTGTTTTTGAGCAAGTAATGATCTTCCGTATTGGTGTATCTGGTTCATATTTCCCAAAGGAACGGCTTCTTTCATGAGCGCGATAGCTTCATTACCTCGTCCTAGCTTGGCCAATACCTGTGCTTTGGTTGAGAGCGAAACAAAATTACTGTCTCCCAGAACATTTGGGTTCACAGAAGTATCTGCCCATTGGAGTGCCTGTTGCAGATTGGTGTTATGGTCAACACACCATTGTGCGGCAGTTTGCCAGCCGAGCCAGAAGAATCCCATATCTGTTCTTAATTCATTGCGGAATGATTCCAGTTGTGTTTGTATGATGTCTACATCTACTTTAAAAGGGATAGCTAATTTTTCCCATAACAGGTTTATGGTAGCACTACTTTCTGTTTGGCCGATGAACTCGTATTTCAACCATTCAACCGTTCGGTCAGTGGTAATGGGTCTTACTTTCACACGTAATACATCATCCTTCGGATCATAATAAAAACTTCCCCATGAAGTATTATTTTTTGAAAAAATCAAGGTACATTCTTCAATACCATACGCGATAAAAAAACCATATTTCCCTTTTGCCAATGGCTGGCCTTCTACTTTTACATCCGTGCTGAATTCAATAGTGGTGCACTCATTAGCACCTGCCCGCCAGGGTGCTTCTTTACTGCTGCCAAAATTCTGATCGGTATAACCTACAGGAACCAATTGCCCCCATATTTTACCATCCCTGCCTTTTACGCCCGGACGGTCATAACGAACGGTAACGTCGGTAATGCCAATTCTTTCGCTAACCATGGCTTTCTTATTGCCGCCACTGGGTGCGGTAGTGAGTGGCCTTTGTGCCTGTAACGCAAATGCTGCCAGCAGGGATGCTGCGAGTAAAAAACGTTTCATATTGTCGGGTTTTAGATGAACAAGCTACAAATCTCTTCTTACAAAGAGTTAGATATGTGATTAAGGCAGTCAGCTTAATGATTAAAGCATGAAATAGAAGGATAGACGGGGATGAAGCTGTCTGTATTTTACATACAGTTTGAAAACAGGGGATCGTGCAATTGAAAAATGATAAACTTCGCAATGGCCATATCCTAATTTCCACAATTCTTACAATGTAGTAATCATATAACCGGCCACCCCTCTCAACATAGGAACTGCTTTGGCATGCGTGATCGTAATTTTTATTTTATCTGTTTCCTGTTTTTCAAATACCACAATCTTTTTTCTGCCGATGGTCGTGCCGGTGAAAACAGTGTGGTAACTGGTTCCGTCAAATACTTCAACGGTAAAAACTTGTACACGCTGGCCATATTTGATCATCTCTTCCAGCACCACACTGTTCAGCTGTTTTTTTTGTGACAGTTCAAAAATAAGCACCGTATTTTGCTGATGGGATGATGCCCAAAAAGTATTGATGTCATGATCAGTCAGCTTATCAAGGGTTTTGTTTTGGTGGGTATTGGAAGTGATTTTTGCTTGGGTAAAAAGGTCCGTTGCAAATGCTGCTTCCCTAATTTTTCTAAAACCCATTAAAGCTGTAGAATCTGTTGCATTGATTTTGCCGGTTCTGTCGGGCGGCACATTTAATAATAAATTTCCGCCATGGCCCACAGACTGAAGGTATAGATTGAATAAAGCTTTCGGCGATTTTACTTTGACATCTTCTGCTGCATGATAAAACCATCCCGGCCTGATAGATACATCGGCTTCTGCCGGTATCCAGTATCTGCCATTTACATTTCCCTGGTTAAGTGTATCAGTTGGTGGTGCGCCGGATCCTCTTGAAAAGCCGGCGGTATCTAATAAGTTCCAATTGGTTTTACCAAGAAAACCATTCTCATTACCACACCAGCGAATGCTCGGTCCAATATCACTAAAGATCACAAGTTGCGGTTGCCATTTGAAAGCAGAATCCTGGAAACGAGTAAAATCGTATTGCTGTTTTTTGCCATTAGGACCCTCGCCATTTGCTCCATCCCACCAGAGTTCGAAAAATTTTCCATAGTGGGTGAGTAGCTCTTTCATGGTTGATAAATAAACATCATTATACCCTGGTGTTCCGTAAACCGGGTGGTTCCTGTCCCAGGGAGAAATATAAATCCCCATTTCAATACCTATTTTTTTGCAGGCTTCGGATAAGGCTTTTACCACATCGCCCTTACCATTCTGCCATTTACTCTCCCTAACTGTATGTTTACTGAATTTGCTCGGCCATAAACAAAAACCATCATGGTGTTTAGCCGTAAGGATAATGCCTTTGGCTCCCGCTTTTTTAGCAATCCGCGCCCATTGTTCGCAGTCTAATGCAGTTGGATTAAAAACAGACGGGTTTTCATTTCCTTCACCCCATTCTTTATCGGTAAAAGTATTCGGACCAAAATGAATGAACAGGTAAAACTCTTTCTCATGCCATTGCAGTTGTTCTTTGGATGGTAATGGTGGAAAAGGCTTTACCGGTGGTTGTGCCAGCAGGGCAACAGTCAACAGGCAACTGATGAGCAATAAACAATTTCTCATGGAGAGGTTTGAATAACTAATGTACGATATCAATGTTGAATTCCGGATGTATTGCAGCCTTATTCAACATTCAAAACGCATCATTCAAAATTTTATTTGATCTGCCGTTTATACATCTGCACTGCATTTTCATAACCGAGATAAATCGCATCGCAAACCAATGCATGACCAATGCTTACTTCATCTAATAAAGGGATGTGTTGTTTTAAATATTGCAAATTTTGCAGGTCAAGATCATGCCCGGCATTTACCCCAAGTTTTAATTGCGATGCTCTTTGGGCGGCTGTTATGTAAGGAGCTACTGCCGACTTCCGATTACCGCTTGTAAACTCTTTTGCATATCCTTCCGTGTATAATTCAATTCTGTGCGTACCTGTTTCGGCGGCACCTTCCACCATGGAAATAACGGGATCAACAAAAATGGATACGCGGATACCTGCTTTTTTAAAAACAGAAATAATATCTATCAGGTAGTTTTTGTTTTTAATTGTATCCCAACCATGATCGCTGGTTAATTGTCCCAGTGCATCGGGTACAAGGGTTACCTGAGTGGGTTTGGTTTCTAAAACCAGTTCAACAAATTTCTGTTCGGTTGGGTTGCCTTCAATATTGAATTCGGTAGTGATTATTTTTTTAATTTCTCTCACATCATCATACCGGATATGACGTTCATCGGGTCTTGGATGCACAGTTACGCCATCCGCACCAAAACGCTGTGCATCTATTGCAGATTTTACTACATCAGGATTATTTCCCCCGCGGCTGTTGCGCAGTGTAGCAAATTTGTTGATGTTTACGCTGAGCTTTGTCATGTGGCAAATGTACGGAGTAAGTAAAAGTTAATTGGGTATAGGAGTTAAAAGAGGTTAAAAAAATCAAGTTGGATTTTTGCCACTTTTAACTTTTCTAACCCGTTTTAACCCATTTTAACTCCTTTGCCCCCGATGTTGTAGCTTAGATGTATAAAACCTTTTGTATGCCTATTCTTTTACTTACTATTCTATGGCTCGCAGCAATCACTTATACGATCAAAGGAATTTTTGAACGAAAAGATATGGAGCAAAACACCCAATTACTATGGACCATCTTAATTGTTGTGGCCCCGGTTCTCGGGTTAATAATTTATTATGTATTTGGTGATAACAGGCGGGAATAATCCGTACTGATTTACTCAACCATTGACCAAACCATTTGTTACTAACGCATGAACTATACATCATTAGAAGAATGTTTACTGGATCTTGAAAAGAACCATCATTTGATACGGATCCGGGAGGAAGTAGATCCATACCTGGAAATGGCGGCTATTCATTTGCGTGTGTTTGAATCAAAAGGACCGGCCTTATTGTTTGAGAAAGTAAAAGGGTCCCGTTTCAGGGCCACATCGAATATTTTCGGCACGATAGAACGGAGTAAATTTATTTTCCGGAATAATTTTCAGTTGGTACAGGAACTGATTAAATTAAAAGACAATCCGATACAAGCATTAAAGCATCCCCTGGATAATTTTACAACCGGACTGGCAGCCCTAAAAGCTTTCCCGTTAAAGAACCCGTTATCGAAACCTGTTTTGTATGAAGAAATCCATATCTCAGACCTGCCTTTGATCCAGCATTGGCCCATGGATGGCGGTGCGTTCGTTACACTGCCACAGGTATATACAGAAGACATTGACCAGCCCGGCATTATGAAATCCAACCTTGGCATGTACCGTATTCAATTAACAGGTAATGAATATGAACTTAACAAAGAGATAGGGCTACATTATCAATTGCATCGTGGCATTGGGGTGCATCAAACCAAAGCCAATGCAAAAGGGCTGCCGTTAAAAGTTAGCTGTTTTGTAGGTGGCCCGCCGGCACACGCAGTGGCAGCAGTAATGCCTTTACCAGAAGGAATAAGTGAAATGACTTTTGCAGGCGTGCTTGGCGGAAGGAGATTCAGGTATACATATAAAGATGGGTTTTGTATCAGTACCGATGCTGATTTTGTCATCACAGGAGAAGTATATCCCGGTGATAATAAACCGGAAGGGCCTTTTGGTGATCACTTAGGGTATTATAGTCTGAAACATTCTTTTCCATTGATGCGCGTGCATAAAGTGTATGCGAAAAAAAATGCCATCTGGCCTTTTACCGTAGTGGGCCGCCCCCCTCAGGAAGATACCAGTTTTGGTGAACTGATTCATGAGCTTACCGGTGCCGCTATTCCGCAAGAGATACCGGGTTTGCAGGAAGTACATGCAGTAGATGCCGCCGGCGTGCATCCCCTTTTATTAGCTATTGGCAGTGAAAGGTACACCCCATATACACCGGTTAAACAGCCGGCTGAATTATTAACCATGGCCAATCATATTCTGGGAACCGGGCAATTAAGCCTTGCTAAATTTTTATTTATTACTGCCGATGATAGCAAGCAACTCAAAACAAATAATGTAAAGGAGTTTATGGTGTACTTGCTGGAGCGAATAGATCTTACAAGGGATATACATTTTTACACAAACACAACCATAGATACCCTGGATTATTCCGGTACCGGATTGAATAGCGGAAGTAAAGTGGTGTTTGCTGCCTGTGGCGATGTAAAAAGAAAACTTTGCAATGAAGTACCACAGGTATTAAAAGAATTGGATGTATTTAAAAACGCACATATGGCCATGCCGGGTGTTATCGCTTTGCAAACCCATGCATTTCTTTCTTACGAAAAAGCGCATGTTGAAATGCGTCTGTTGAATGAGAAATTGCAGGGCCGGGTAAGTGAACTCGAAGGCGTAATGTTGATAGTGATATGTGATGATGCTGGTTTTACTACCCAAACCCTGCGCAATTATTTATGGGTTACTTATACCCGTTGTAATCCATCGCATGATATATATGGGATTGGTGCATTTACTGATAATAAACACTGGGGCTGCCGTGGCCCACTGGTAATTGATGCGCGAATCAAGCCACACCATGCCCCACCGGTTGAAAAAGATCCTACTGTTGAAAAAAAGATCGACAGGTTATTTGAGAAAGGCGGGAGTTTGTATAATATGTTAAAATGATGACAGTCTTGTAAGTGCGCTAACCATCCTTCGTCAAACTGTATAATAAATTGCCAGGTATAAAAAAAGTTTGTATGAAAAAAAATATGCGTTTGATGCAACAGTTTAGCGTGTTGGGAATGTTACTATTAATGGTATTTGCTTCACTGGTATTATTGAGTTCTAAAGATATAAGACAAAATTCCCTAAAAATACCCGTTGCCGCCAGGCAACCTGTTGTGGTACTCGAGCTCTTTACCAGCCAGGGATGTAGCAGTTGCCCTCCTGCCGATGCGTTATTGGCGGGGTATGCAAAGGCTCATGACGAACATGTCATCCCAATTTCTTTTCATGTTGATTACTGGAACCGTTTAGGATGGACCGACCCGTTTAGCAATAGTGCATATACTGCCAGGCAACAATGGTACAGTCAACATCTTCCTAACGGAAGTGTGTATACTCCGCAATTAATTGTGAATGGCAGGGGGGAAGCAGTAGGTAATAACAGGAATACTGTGAGAAGCCTTGTGCAAAAAGAATTTACTACTAAACAAACGGGTACTATATCAGTAGAAGATATAGCCATTGGAAAAAATGCACTCACATTTCATTATAAAATTGCCGATGCAGATCTGAGCAATATTATCAATATTGCATTGGTGCAGAAACAGGCAACAACGAATATTAAATCGGGAGAGAATGGGGGAAGAACTATCACCAACCATAATATAGTACGCTCATTTATAAGCCAGCCAATCAGCAATGAAGGATTGGGATTGGTCAATCTCCCCGTTTCATTCAAAGCAAGTGAATATTCGCTGGTACTATACCTGCAAAACAAAAAAGATCTTTTGATCACAGCTGCCGTGATGAAAGATTTGCAATGATAAATCACTAACTAATCTCAACCCATGTATGATCAGCCAGGAGCCTTACTGATGAAATAAATTGTTTAAATGGCCCGGCACCACCCCATTCCTGTGGTGCTATTAAAGACAGCATATGGGCTCCATCTCTTTTTTCATACAAATGATAGGTATGTCCTATCTGTGGTTTGAAACCCAGTCTTGCTTCATAAATCATCATGCTGAGTTCTTTTCTTTTGCGTATTTCCTGCGCCTGTCGGGCTAGTAATTCTATCTGCTGTCTTATCTGGTCTAACTGCATATTGGTTTGCTCTTCCATGGCAGCCAAAGCTTTGTGTTTGATAACACCTTCTTTAGTTGGTCGGATAGCTACGCTGCCTACAGATGAGGCATAAGGCAAAACGCTTAACTGTTTATGATAGATCTCAATATTTACAAAAGGGACTTCTTTCCTGCTTTCTCCCTTCTGGGTTACTTTCATATAGCCGTTGGGTAATATCTCGTTGGTTACTTCCAGTACTGTTTTATCTTCTTTGCTAAAAATGGTCTGTATAGCAGAGGCATTCAGTATTGCTACTTTTATGGTATCCGCTATTTCCTGGTTCTCAAAAGGATGCAATTCACCATCGGGTACCATATCATATTGCGTATAGAACGCTTCATTATCCATACTCACCCAGTTAATACTCACACTTAATGCGTGGCCATTGCGGACACTTTCTATTTTATAGTTTCCGCTTTTTGGCGTTAGCCCCGACTGGTAATCGCATTTTTCAGGAAATAATTGCCAACTGGCTAAAAAATTATAGGCTTGTACCATTTTTAATATACTTATTGTACGTTGCTGTTAAGACAAATTTTGATGACAAAGGTTCTTTTTTCAGGGAAAAAAAGCAATATTTTAATGCTATGTGTGTATTAATGGGTTCTCTGGTGCCTATTCAAAGGAAAAAGTTTATTTTAGGGATAAAGATTGCTACTGGCGATTTTTATCAAGTTATATGAAACTCTTTTTTATTACCCTTTTTGCAATAAGCAGCTCATGGGAGGTTTTTGGGCAATGTCCCAATGGCGTTATTGTTTTTAGGGAATCTTTTGGGGGTAGCTATTCTTCAGTTGATTTGGGACCTGCTCTTGCATCAGCTACTTCCCAATACATATATAGCGGTAATAACGTGATCGCAGTGGGGGAATATGGGTTAAGAAAGCATACCGGAGGCATCAACGGCTGGGCCGAGGGCAATGACAATACCGGTCAGGGTGGTTATATGATGATGGTACGCAGTAAAACATCGGTCCCTACTTTCTATGAAACCACTGTACAGGGTTTTTGCAGGGCACAAAGTCAGGCCATCTGTTTTGCAGCAGCCAGTTTAAATAAAACAGGGGCAGGTCTTGATGTGACCATTCATGTTGAGGCAAGGAATGCCACCAATAATAATTTACTGGCAGCATTTACTTCACCTGTTTTAAAAAATAATGATTCGATCAGCTGGTCAAATTTCTCTTTTACATATCCTTTACCCAATGGTGTGAGTTCGGTAAAAATTGGATTTTCTTTTACCAGCAGTAGTTCTGTACCGGATGATTTTGCGATAGATGATATACGTGTTGTGAATATCGGTACTTCTTTCAGCAATGGGAATGCTACAATCGATTATCCATTTATTAATGGCCGGTATGAGTTTCCTGTATTTGCCTGTTTGAATGAACGCGTTGTTTTTTCTATGGGTGGACCGGCCCCTGTGGGGAAAGAATTCCAGTGGGAGCGTATACTGCCTGATCATAATTATGAACCTATACCTGGTGCCAATGCATATACCTATGTGATAGATTCTGCTAAACGATCTGATTCAAAATTTTACAGGCTGCGCATAGCAGATTCAGGTTATATCGCATCGGTAAACTGTTCTTCTCCAACCAGTCCTGTTGGTTTACATGTAGATCCTGAACCTGTTATCTCGGGAATTACCCCAATTTGCGAAGGTACTGACCTAAATATTTCAGTTGATGAAGGATCATATATAACCTGGTCGGGACCCAACGGTTTTAAGGCTACAGGAAGGAAAATATCTATTACTAATACAACAGTTGCCAATAGTGGGCTCTATACCGCTAATGTAACCTACAATGCCGGTTGTCTTTTAAACTTTCTTTCGAAAAAAGTGGTTACTGTTACTAAAAATCCAATACAACTCTCTTTACCTGCTGATACTACCGTTTGTAAAGGTAGTACCATTTCGCTGGATGCTACCAATGCAGCAGGGTCATTATATGTTTGGTCAACTGGCGAAAATACAGCCGGTATAAAGGTTAAAGCTGACGGCCTGTATGCTGTAATTGTTTATGCAGGTACCTGTACAAAAGAAGATACAACAAGGGTTCATATTGTGGAGCCGCCTGCTGTTTCTTTGCGAAGAGATACTGTATTATGCTTGGGCGATACCTTATTATTAAATGCGGTAACCAATTATGCAACCAAATACAAATGGTCAACAGGAGATATTACACAGGGTATCACCATTACGCAAAAAGGGCAATATACCTTGCAAGTGTCCAATAGTTGTGGCAGCAATACGGCATCAGTAAACATAGAATTTATCAGGTGCTCAGAGGAACTGCTTGTGCCCACTGCATTCACACCCAATAAAGATGGCTTGAATGATGTATTCAGGCCGATACAGGATGCGAGTGTAAAACAATACCATATGCAAATTTATAACCGATGGGGACAAACAGTGTTTGCATCCAATGAGATAAATCGGGGATGGGATGGCACTATTAATAAGATTCAACAGCAAAACGGGGCTTATGTTTGGGTGATAGAATACACCAGTAAGTCAGGAAAAAATCATTCCATTAAGGGAACAGTTACTTTAATCAGGTAAAGAAAATATTTCCCCGATCAATTCACTACCACAAAATCCGGCCGTTTGATCAGCTGACTTACATACCTGAAACGTAGGTCGGTATTCAAGGTAATATTCCATTGGCTCATGGAGCCGGTTGTGCGTGGATAGTAATAAGCTTTTAACTCAATCGTACCAAACACAAGGTTTTCATTACGGGTACGAACACCGCCGCCGATAGCGGTGTATAGATCACCTGTGTTTAAATTACGGCCAATCGTTTTCAAAAAACTAATATTGGTAAAGGTGAACGGTGCGAAACTGAATCCGACAAACTTCCAGGTATTGTAAAAAACAGATTCCGCATTAAAACTAACACGGGTAGAAGCTTTGAGGTCGGGGTTGTTTAATTGAGGAATACCATAATCACTCGATAAACGCAAAGTCTCATTCAAATAGGTATTTGCCAATTGTGTAATGCTGCCGCTCAGGAAATGCCTGATCAACCAGTGGCCGGTACCTATTTTGCGGAGTTTGGTAAAATACTCCACACTGGTTAAGAAACTGATATCTTCAAACCTTGCATGATTATAATACGTGCCTAACCGTATGGTATAATTGATATAGTTTTTTCTGTTGGAAAAATAATTCCGTTGGTAATCAAATCCCAAATAAGGCCTGGAAATGTTGCTGCGTTTACTCCAGCCACCTGTAAAGGATAAGCTAAAACCTTCAGGTACATCCTCATTCCGGCCAAAACCGTACAGGAAATTCGTATGATAATAATCCTGCTCAAAAATGGTAAATGAACCGAGCACGCTAATCAGGTCGGAATAATCTATTTTATAGGTGCCTTTATACAGGTCAGGTAAATCCAGGAACGTCCTGTGAATACCACGTATCGAAACCAAACGACGGAACCTGGAATTAAAATTCTGTTGTAATTGCTTTCTTGCCCCGATATTATGTCCTATCCATCCATCGTACAAACGGTAATTATATTTAAAATCAGACCGGTACAATGAATCAGGTGAATAAGTATTCTGTGTAGCATGTGAGGCTATTTCAAAAGCACCTGTCCATGAATGATAAGGGCTTACCAGTGGTAGCTCCCCCCTCAGGTAAATGGCTTTTTCTTCCCTTAGCCCGGTGTTATACGTGGGTGCCTGGTTCTGGTAACCTGCGGCAAGGTTAATGAATGTACCCCTGAAATTTCTTTTGAGGAATTCAACGCCAAAACCATATCTAGGTTTCCTGTCCACATCAAAAAAATTCTGCACCTGCAAACGGTTACCACTACCCACAAGGTTATCATCATTCACTTCGAAGCTTATATTTTTTGAGGAGCCTGCATCCATGCTGCCCCCTATCGGGAACACATCTTTACAAATAATGGTTACATCTACAGAGTCTGCATTATTGTCAATAGCTTTTACAACGATCCGGGCATCCTGCAAATATGTAAGGGCCCGTAAAAAACGTTCATTATCGGCTAGTAAGGAGGGATAGAGTGTATCGCCAGGTACAAAAAAAAGATTATTTAAAATAACCCGCTTCGCAGTACTGGTGTGCATGGCATCACCAATATCATTAAAAAAATTCCTCACTACTTTAACGGTATCATTTACTGATTTATTAAAGCTTAATTTTTCTACCAGTATATGACGGATAACCTTCCCTTTAAATGGACTGAAAGTAGATTCGTTCTTTACAGCACCCTCCGACGGGAAAATTGGATCAGGATTATTTACAGATAAACTTCTACCAATCTTTCCCCAAAGCCCTTTCTTATGTGCCAGAAAAAAAACGGTATCGGGTAGGCCGGTTTCCTGCGCTGAAAGTTCCCCGAATACCATGCATAACAATAATAACCCTATAATTTTTTTACCGGTATGGATCGAATACAAGTGCATGATAAGATGGCCGAAGAATGATAATAGAAATCATTTGAAGATAATTAATCAAACCGTATGCCCAAACAATACTATTTGATAAGGCTGTTAAATCAGCGAAATGCCTTTTACAGAACCTCATATTGGTTTTTCCATAACAATAAAATGTAAAGGTTGTTTGGGTAAGCCAAAAGCCGGGCTGGTAGGGAAGGGTTCTGTTTCGCCGGTATCACGGTAACCATGCCTTTCATACCAGGCGATCAACTCCTGCCGGACGGAAATAACGGTCATGGTTATGGCAGTGCAGTGGTTTTGTTTTGCGTAATTTTCTGCGGCAGCCAATAATTGTTTGCCAATACCCCGGCCCTGCAGTTCAGGCGAAACGGTAAGCATTCCCAAATATAGTTTCGTTTGTTTTTTCTGAAGATAAACACAGCCCAGTAACCCGCCATGCGCATCAATATATTTTAAAATAACACAGCCGGGGTTTTTCATCATGGCCGTTAATGAAACACTATCTGTTCTTACTCCATCTAACAAGTCCGCTTCGGTGGTCCAGCCTTTTTTAGAACTGTCGCCACGGTAAGCACTGTTTACCAAAATAGTAAGGGCTGCAGTATCATCACTACCTGCAATTATTATCTCATTGGTGTTAATCATAGGATAAATATATTCGAAAACGGAATATTTGCGAGTAGGAGTAAGTTGTAAATGATGAGTCCGGAGTCTCAGGGGAAGCTTACCTAATTACTTAATCACCATTCATTATCTCCTCCGTTATGGGGTTTTCCCTAACGTAAAATGTAGGCGCACATCCCTCTTTTTTTAGCATTAGCATAGTGATTGTCTAATAAAATCAGTTTTTTTTTCAAAAAACAAATAAAAAACTGCAAATTGTCGCATAATTAGCAGCATAAATAAGAAAGATACCGCAAATGAATAAAAATCTGACCAAGTTATGCATTATTGCTTCCAAAAAGTCTCGTTTGATTATCGGCTTAATGAGTGGTACTTCATTGGATGGTCTGGATGTGGCTTTATGTTGCTTTACCGGAAGCGGGCTGGATACAAAGATTGAGATATTACAGTTTGATACGGTTGATTATGAACCCTCATTCAAAGAAGAAATACGGTCTGTTTTCTCAAAAATCACAGTTAATCTTGAAAAAATTTGTTTGCTCAATGGGTGGGTGGCTAAAGAACATGCTGCTATGATCCTGCAATGTTTGAAGAAATGGAAGATATCCGCTAACGAAATAGACCTTATTGCCAGTCATGGCCAAACCATTTACCATGCGCCTAAATGGTTGCACCAGCAGGAAAAGTTTGGTAATGCAACTTTACAAATCGGCGACGGCGATCAAATTGCCGTAGCAACAGGTATTATAACCGTTAGCGATTTTAGGCAAAAACATATTGCCGCAGGTGGGGAGGGTGCACCTTTAGCCGTTTATGGGGATTATTTTATTTTCAGCAAGAAAGGCGAGGACAGGATTATGCTGAATATTGGCGGGATAGCCAATTTCACTTATTTACCCGGTAACCTCAATGCAGCAGACATCTTCAGTTCGGATACCGGCCCCGGCAATACATTGATAGATGCCTATGCACAGGCACATTTCCAGGTTGCATTTGATAAAAATGCTGTAATTGCTTCACAGGGGATCATTAATGAAGATTTATTACAGACATTAATGCAACATTCTTTCTTTGAAAAGGATTTTCCAAAAACAACAGGTCCGGAATTATTTAACCTGGCTTATCTCGAATCGGCCATACTGGTTGCGGATGTTCAGTCTATTGCGCATGTTGATGTGATGGCTACCCTAACCCGGTTTAGTGCCATAACCATTGCAGGAGCTTTACAAAGAACCCTCAATAAAGAGGGAAATTTTGTTATTTACACAAGCGGCGGCGGTATGCATAACCCCTTATTGATGCAACATATTCACTCGCTTTTGCCGGGCTATCGTTTCTTTACTACAGATACGCTTCATATAAACCCCGATGCGAAAGAAGCTTTACTGTTTGCTATATTGGCTAATGAATGTGTGGCAGGCGGAGAAACAGCGATTGGTAACGGTACAAACGATATCCCATCTGTAAGTATGGGCAAGATTAGCTTTCCCTGGTAATCAAAATCATATGGTATATATATAAAAAATCCCGCACAAAATATGCAGGATCTTTTTGGATAGACACAGGACTAGTATTATTTTCTTGTTTTAGAGAAAACACTTACAGAACCGGTTCTGGTAATTTCCAACGCGATGTTCTCGTTTCTGGCAGCAAAGGATACATAATAATTGGTTTCATTATTATTCACGTTCAGAAACTCAATACATTCCTTTACCTGGTAATCAGGAAATGTATATTTGGTAGTAATCGTTTGAATGGCAGACTTTGGCAACTTATCAAAAGCAATTGCTTTGCTGGTACCCATCAGTTCGCCCTGCATATCATAGAAAGCATCTACTTTTTCATTGTTGAGTACAAAACTTACCTTGTCAAAATGCTCATCAGTTTTCCATGACACATTTTGCGCTTTGGTAAATGTGTTGGTAAAATGATTGGTTACTTTAGCGCTAATACTTTTTGGACCGGCAAAAGCAGTTGTTCCGATTGCGAGGGCTACGAGCGCCGTCATAAATAATTTTTTCATTGTGTTTAATTGAATGGTTTAAAAATATTTGGTTTTGTTTGTTTCAATTTGATATGTCAAAAGTAGAAACGGACGAAGAATAGACCGAGTAGTTCGTGATTAGTTACAGCCGGGTCTCGGGTGTTATTATGAGTGGTGTTAATGCAAATGTTAATGTAGGTTAATGAACTGCTACAATCCAATGACAGCAGCTATTTGCGGCAATTTCTTAATAAAATCATAAAGGGCCTTTCTGTGTGATGAGTGTGATGACACAACTGTACGCTTTAGGACGAACGGTTTCACCATCGGCGAAAAATTAAACCTTTTGCAGAGAAACAGTAGGATCCGTATGCCTGGTACTAACAAAAAAAACCGTTTCAAAGTCTGAAGCGGTTTTTTTA
>JANXUL010000125.1 GCA_025356235.1 Bacteroidota bacterium | reverse complement strand
ATCATCTTTAATATCATCCGGCTGCATGGATGTTAAGTTCAGGAACGTAATGATCTGTTTTTTTAACTGTTGTTTTAATTCTGTTGTTTCCATAATAAATAATTCAAATCAGTTTTTTTCTTTTAAGGCCCCAAACGGTTACCAGCTGTATCAGCACTGCAATAACGATTAAAGGTATAATATTCATCCAAACATCACTCAACTTTCCCCCTTCCAAAAACAGGCCATAGTAAGCTTCCAGGCACCAATGCAGTGGAGATAATTTGATAATCGTTTGAAACGAATCTGGCATAGCAAAAGCGGGCACCATTAATCCGCCAAGTGCGGCCAGTATAACAATTGATACGGCACCAAAACCATTCGCCTGTTCCTGTGTTTCTGCAAAAACGCCCACACAGATCGCATAACTTACTGCACACCATCCACAAAAAAATGAAACGATGAACAGGCCCAATAGATCTTCCGGCAAATTCAACGCAGGCAAGTTCATATAAGGAAACAGCCAAACGCCAATGGCAAAGATCAATGTTGCCTGTATCATTGTAACACTCAGGTAAGTAATTTGTTTAGATAATAATGCTACCAGGTAATTGGTAGGCAAGGTTTTTAACCGGGTAAAACTGCCACTCAATTTTTCACGAACGATACCGCTGCCCAATGATAATACAACAAAAAACATAGCGAATATGGTCCATGCAGGCACATTGTGTTGCGAGGCATTGGGCACCGTTCTGTTACCATCCCTTGAAACCGGCACTTCATTAATGGGCGACTGGTTATTCAGCAGCTCATTTTCCATAGAAACCGGCAATGGTTTTTCATTGATGGAAAAATAGAGTTGTTGCAAAACCTGTTTACTCTCAACCATCTGTAATGCACTATGCAGTGCGCCTTGCACTGAGCGACGGAAAGCGTCCTGCAAAATGGGATGATAATATAAAATAATGGGATCTGTATTCCCTGCTTTCCTGTTAAGTGTATCCCCACCTTCCAGTCCAAAACTATTCATGGCTTTCGCTGTCACATTTTTTGCCTTCGCTGTTATTTTTGCAGAAAAATCTTGTGGGAGGATAAGAGCAAGCATGGCATCTTTTGCATGCATCCGGTTGGTAAGTTGCTCATCGTTTGTGTTTTTTGAAACTTCTGTCAGTTTAAACATTCCGATCTTATCAATTGCCTGTATCATCTCCAGGCTTATTTTTCCGGTATCACGGTTAGCCAGCAAAAGCACTACTTTATTTTTATTTACCAGTTCAAAAGTGCTGTTCTGTATTTTAGTAATCACAAGCACCAATAATATAGGCATACCAAACATCAACGTGAGGCCGATCTTATCACGCAGTAAAATGCGCAGGTCTTTTATTATGGTGGCCCCGAGTTTATACATCAGCGTTTCGGTATTTTTTGCCAGTGAAATTCAAGAATAGCCCTTCCAGGCCGTTCTGCCCATGTTCTGCAAGCAAGGTGTTTAGATCATTATGTACAATAATCTTTCCTTCATCTATCAAGGCTATTGTATTGCACAGGTCTTCCGCTTCGCTTAATTGGTGGGAAGTGTAGATAAGCGTGGTGCCTTTTTTATTCAGTTCTTTCAGGTAATTGATGATAGCATACCTTGTTTGTACATCTACCCCAACCGTTGGCTCATCAAGGAATAATATTTTCGGTTGGTGTATCACCCCTATTGCCAGGTTGATCCTTCGTTTCATACCACCTGAAAATTTCTCCACCGGTTTGTTTCTTACATCAGCTAATCCAAGTACATCCAGTAATTCATCTGTTCTTTGTTTAATCTCCCGGCTGTTCAGTCCCGACCATGCGCCAAAGAACGCGAGGTTTTCTACAGGGGTTAGTTCCTGGTAAAAAGAAAGGTCCTGCGGAATAAATCCAAAAAGTTTATTAATTGATTTGTCTTTCTTCTTTATTTCATTGCCGGAAAGACGGATACTTCCCTGTTCAAAAGAAAGTAACCCCGTCATCAAGTTCATTAAAGTGGTTTTACCGGCACCGTTGGGCCCAAATAAACCAAACCGCTCGCCCGCGCCTACAGTGAGGTTAAGGTCAGAGAATAGCATGGCTGACTGACCCGGATAGGTAAAGCAAAGATTTTTTATGTCAACTGCTAAAGAGTTCATGCCTGCCATTTAATTTTCGACAACCCAACAAATGCCTGTTTTTCTATCTCTGCCAGTTCTATTAAATAATCGCCCATCACATTAAAATCTTCCTGGCTGCTGATCCTGCCTTTATAAATACCTGCAGCCTGTACAGCAGCCGTGCGCCAAAGGTCGCCTGCCTGCGTGAATGATTTTGCAATTTCCAATAATTGTTCTTTTGGATGATATGCAAATGCTTCCTGCAAAAATGCACCGTAAATATATCGAAAGCCCCCTCCACCCGTTCCTATTTCTTCCTGCATGCGCACAAGCTGTGCCAGGTACAGGCCGGCTTTATGTAAGCCTAATTTATCGCGCCATTTTTTAATTCTTTTACCCGTAAACCTGATCCCATTCACACCTGCGATCGGGCCGGGAATGCCGATCATATTACTGATATTTTTTTTGATGCCTTTTTCGATAGCTATCGCAATTTGATGATCTGTAATAGCCGCGACTTGCTTGGGGTAATAAAGCTGCCCCTTTGGTGCCAATGCCCCTTTTGCAAACCGAACCCGTTCCAGTTCATAACTGCTTAGGGTAGTTGTATTTTCCATTATCGGATCACTTACCAGGTAATTATCTCCTTCCTTCCCATATACAACGAGGTTATGAGCATTAAAATGAAAACGGTATTCTTTAGGAAAATAAGGCAGATAATAAACGCCTACCTGGCAACCCGCAGGTTGGCCGGCTTGTAATGTTTGATCTAAAATCTTTTGTGCTTCTTCCTTTGAGCTGAATTTTTTGCGAACGACTTCTATGTCCAGATAACTGCAGGTTCTTTTGAAAATCAATCCTGGAAATGTGCGAAATGCGATGGCCGGACCATTATTGATTTTCAATAATGGGATATATGCAAAAAACAATCCCGCACCAATGCCAAAAGCCAAAGGCTCTGTCATTTGCGAAACACCTATATGTCTCAATAAGTTGGTTGTCACGCCATTTTCACAATGGGCAGATTGTATGTGTTCAAAATCAAGCTTCATTCACATTCATACTTTTCAGGTCTTCGATACCCACATTAAAAACATCTGCGTAACGTTGTAATTTTTTGTCAGATAATTTATTAAACACTTCTGGCCTGAGGTGCCTTTTGATCTGCCATTTCCAAAAACCGGTATATCCTGCTAAAATGGTAATATCCATGAGTGCCCGTTCCATAAAGAAAAGTAAAGGGCTTACTTCATTTCTGAATACCTTTTCTTTTGCAGTTGCCTTCCTACCTTCAATATCATTCCAGGCCACGTCCAAAGCATTGATCTTTATTTCCCAACCCCGGCTTAATTCAGTTACATATTTCCCCGACCCGTCTACCGCATAACAAACTTCTTTTGTGATCTTGCCAAGTGAGCTCAGGTCCTGGGGAATTTCTTCTTTCTTCATAAAGATGGGAATGTTATTGCAAAGGTTACTTAGATTGATCTGTGAGTCGTGACTAGGCTTGTAAATTGGCTTTCCACTCCTTACCCTTCGCTATATTCACTATTCGTTATCAGCAAACCGTAAGCATTGCATACATATAGGAAAAACGGCCACTTTCGGGAACAAGCAATAAAAGTTTTTCTCCTATTTTCAATCTCCCGCTTTTGAACAGTTCATGCACCATCAGGTACGCAGAAGCAGCACCCACATTTCCCATGCTGCTTAAATTAATGAACCATCTTTCATAGGGTATACCATCGCCATACAACTCCATCAGTTCAAAAATCTTACTTTTAAAATATTCACTGGATATATGTGGCATAAAATAATCCACTTCCGTAGTCTTTAATCCCCTTCTTTCAAATATCTCCTTTATTTTTTTGCCGCCAAGCGGAACAATGTTATTGCTCAATAAGGCAATATCCTGTTTAATACTGAAGATAGATTTGTTCATGATCTCTTCGGAACTAAAATCCAGATAACTTTTTAAGCTGCCATCTGTTTGCTTTTCACTGCCGGCATACATACAGGTTTCCATTTCATTGGCATAGGAAACACCTTCGATCCAGTCTACACGAAGGCTTAACCCGGTTTCATTTTTTTTGTCCGACATTTTAAATGCAGCTGCACCATCGGACAACATCCATCGCAAAAAATCTTTTTCAAATGCGATAAACGGATTCTCTTTCAGTTCTGCTAATTTTTGTGCTTCTTCTTCAAAAGCATGGGAAACAATCGAACCCGAAAATCTTTCCGAACCGGTAGCCACCGCCTGTCCTACCTCGCCTGCTTTAATAGCCAGGTATGCATACTTAAATGCATGCATACCTGCGCAACACACGCCGGAAGGGGAAACCACCTCAATAGATTCTGATTCAGGTAACCACCCATGAACCATTACACCATGCGAAGGCAACAGCTGGTCGGGTGATGAGGTGCCGCAGGATAGTAATTCCACTTCCTTTATTTTGTCCGGTTCATTTTTAAATAATTCTTTCACTGCCAATGCTGTCATCTCAGCATTGGTATGGGTGGGTTTTCCTTCTTTTGTTAGCGCATAATATCTCGTTTGGATACCGTTATTGCGCAATACAATTTTTTTTGATTTGGAAGGCGTATCATTTATATAACCAAGATACGTTTCCATTTCATTGCAGGTTACCGGCTCATTGGGTAAAAAAATGGCGGTATCTGTAATATATACTTCCTGTAGGGGCATTCCGTTTATTTTAATTGAGGCTTAAATAATATTTTTCTTTTTCTTTTATCCGCCGGGATGAAAATGGTTTTATACATATCGCATCCACTATCAGTAAAACAGGGGCTCCTACAAAAAGTGCTATATGCAGGTAATATTTAAATACCTGTAATACAGCAGCCCGGTTCTTACTCTTGTTAACCCAATTAGCCCATGCAATATATTGTGATCCTGCCTTAGCTTCCAACACCATCAGGCTATAATTATAAGCCACCGCTTTTTGTTCAGTCAATATCTCCTGCATGCCATTCCATTGCCCGCTGTTAAGATGCAGTAAAACAGTTTCACCAAATACTTTTGTATGCACAATATCCGCCTCAGACACACCGGGTAAAGGAAATATGCCCATCAACTTTGTCTTTTTACCACCCAGCATCCAGTGGAAAATAGTAAAGTAACTAACCGGGTTCCAGTGCCTGTCTACCAAAGCTATATTACCCACATGGTTTGCTTCATTATTACGCAGTAGTTTTTTTATTCCTAAAAAAGCATTCAGCCACATATTTCTGGCGCCGGTTATCGTTATAACAGGTGTATCTTTCAAAACAGCTTGGAAAGATGGGTGTTGTAATAAAGAATTAGCAGGTATACTTGGTGATAAGAACCAGGATTGGTATCCCAAAATGATCAGGTCGTACCTGGTTTCCTTTAAGGTGAAGGGGGCCAGCTTTGTGGGCACTCCCAGCACTGAATCAGGCATTACGTTATAAAAACGTTCACCAGTCCATGGAAACACATAATCATCCGCAGGTTTAATGCATACCTTCTCAACAGGGATACCTGCTGCAGTTAGTGGCTGGGTGAAGTTATCAATAATTTCCCCTAATTGGCCCGTTTGAGAATAATAAATAACCAAAACTTTTTTAGGCACCATAGTTTGAAAATTAAAAATCTTCTGCGTGTAACAGCTTCGATGTTTTGCTGTAATCGAGTATGGCCTTCTGAACAACAGGAGACAAGTTTTTAAAAACCTGTTTGATATACTCTCTGTCTTTATCCTGCTCTTTGTAATACTTAACTATCCTTGGAGCGTGTTCCTGTATGGTAAGCCGCAGAAACCGGTACTCACCATTATCGTTGTTATCCAATAAAGCCGTCTCTAATTTTATCCGTCCCGATTTGAAAGCTTTCAGTTTTTCCTCCGGTTTCTTTAACAAGCCTGCTTTTCTCATCAGTAATGCACCCTCGTATGCTTCCTTATCATTAAAATCGGTAGCCCTTACCATCAACAGTTCATTATTAATTTCTTCCATCTTGCCGGATGCCATCACCGCATAGAATGCTCCCCTGTCAAAATTCTGCAGGGGTGGCTTTGCCCGGGCAAAGAAGCCCGAAGCCATGCATAGTATGGCAAAAATCAGTTTATATTTCATAAATGGTGAAAGTCAATAAATATGCCAGATATCAAATATAAAGAATTAACTATCTTCACTTACATGGAAAATCAGGCTGTTAGCAGAAAAACAGGCAGCTTAAATTATATCCATTTTTATATTTACAATGCCAGAATAGTTAGATCTATCAGGTAAATTAAAAAAGACAGGTGGAGAAAATAAAAAAGCAGTTTTCAGGTTTGTGGGCCGTTATACTCGGCGGTTCAAGCGGTTTTGGCCTTGCATCTGTTGAAAAACTGGCCAGCCATGGAATGAACATTGCCGTACTCTATCGTGAAACTGCCGCGGCTGACCGAATGGTTAAGGAAAAATTTACTGCGCTCGCAACAGCAACTGAGGTAACCATTATTCCATTAAACATCAATGCATTAGATACATCGGGCAGAGAATCTTTTATACAGCAATTCTCTTTATTGGCTGGGGAAAAACATTGCGTTCGTTTGTTACTTCATTCCATTGCAAGGGGTAATTTAAAGCCTTTGGTAAGAGAGAATAACAGTTTAGAAGAAGGGCTGGAAAACCTGCTGTCAATGGAAGATATACAGCTTACCACTTATGCAATGTCTACCAGCCTGCTTGACTGGACAAGGGCAGTTTTGCAGGAAGGGCTTTTTCATGAGGATGCCAGGGTAATAGGGCTTACCAGTGAGGGGGCACATAAATACTGGGATAGCTATGCAGCCGTTTCAATTGCCAAAGCCTCATTAGAAAGCCTGGCAACGTATATGGCTGTTGAATTTGCTAAATATGGATTAAAGACCAACCTGATTCAGGCCGGAATTACTGAAACGCCCTCTTTGAACCGGATTCCCGGAAGTACAGAATTGATTGATATGGCAAAAATAAGAAACCCATCGGGACGAATAACCCAGCCAGTAGATGTAGCCAATGCCGTTTACCTGTTATGCACAAAAGAAGCAGCATGGATAAATGGATCACTCATACATGTGGATGGCGGGGAACATTGCTGTTAATTATCACCCATTAATATCCTACTTGAAAAACATATACAACGATATTTTAGATCACCTGCCATATAAATCTTCCTTCCGTTTTGTAGACCATATTTCATTCCTGAGTATGGATGAAGTGAAAGGCAGTTATACTTTGCAAAAAGATGCTTTTTTTTATGAGGACCATTTCCCTGGAAACCCGGTAACACCCGGAGTGATCATAACCGAGATTATGGCCCAGATAGGGCTTGTGGTACTTGGAATACACCTGATTCTGAATGGGTCAGGCGAACCAGGAACCGAATTTGGTAAAAAAGTGTTTCCTTTACTTACTTCTTCAGATGTTTCTTTTTACAAAATGGTATTACCCGGAGAAAGCGTGACGGTAATTTCGAAGAAACACTATTTTCGTTTCGGTAAGCTGAAATGTACTGTACAGATGTACAATGCTTCAGAAGAGCTGGTTGCAAAAGGAATATTTTCCGGTATTATTAAACAAGCCTGAAAACAGAGAAATTAATTATGAGTTGTCGTGTTGTTGTTACAGGTTTAGGGGTAATATCGCCCAATGGTGTTGGGGTACCGGCTTTTTTGCACGCCATACAAAATGGCGTTTCGGGTATCAGGTTCATGCCTCAGTATGAGGAACTGAAATTTAATTGCCAGGTAGCAGGTAAACCCGATTTTGAATGGGATCAGCTAAAACAATACCTTCCTGAAGTTAGTTTTCATGGTTTAAAAAGTATTGGTATTGGTTATGGGGTTAAAGCAGCACTGGATGCCTGGACAGATGCCGGCAATCCAATTGAAAATGACCAGCCACTTTGGGATACAGGTTGCATTTTCGGCAGCAGCGTTTCGGATACAGATGTAATTAAGAATGCCATTGTACGCGTTGACGCAAAAGAATCAAAAAAACTCGGGTCGCGCGTGGTGGAACAGATCATGAATAGTGGCATTACTGCATATATAGCGGGCCGGTTAGGCTTGGGTAACCGTGTTATTTCCAATTCTGCAGCCTGCGCCACAGGTACACAGGCCATTGTGATGGGCTATGAATATATTAAACATGGATTAGCCAAGCGAATGCT
>JANXUL010000122.1 GCA_025356235.1 Bacteroidota bacterium | reverse complement strand
GCTGCCAAATATGATGATGGATATAACCTGATGAATGGCAGTTGGGATATACGTACTGTATCAAGCGGTTATTACGACCAGTATGGATCCTATTACAGCGACCTGCACGAAATGTTCGAGATGCATGTAAACGATGGGTATACCCATAATTCCATTGATCTGTATTTTGATGATATTCTGGTTACAGGAAACAGCATTATTGCAACCAGTTATAATAGCAACACAATTTCGAAGTATATATTCAGGAGATATTGAGTGTTTGAATTTTGAAATATTTTTTGGAGATGCTATGTAGTTAAGTACAAAATTCCAGTTAACTAATCAGGTGTGGTACAAACCTGCTTTGGTTGTCTGTAACAAATGTATCCGCTTCGCGAATGCCCATACCGGCGGGTTCCTGGCCAATAATCCAGCTACCTATTACTGGGTAATGATCGGAATAATTGGGAAGTGTAAACATATCCTGGTAAATAAATCCTTCAGCACCATATATACCTTCGGTTTTCTGCAAGGAAATATCTTTCATCACCAGATCAATATTGGCCCCCTCTCTTGAAAGCAGCGGTTTCTTTACATAGTTGGTCAGCTTACCTTCTTCAAAATACGCGGCTAATAAATATGGGCAATCAGGATATAGCTTCCACAGTATGGGTAAGATGGCTTTGTTGGATAAAATCATTTTCCAGGCTGGCTCAATCCAAAATGCACGGTTACTATCTTCTATAATATTTTTACCAAATTCTTCAGTCAATAACCACTCCCAGGGATATAATTTAAAAATATTTTTTACAGGCTCTCCTTCCAGGTCAAGAAACTGTTTGGTATCACTATCCCAACCGAGGTCATCTATAAAAATCAATTTGGTTTCTAAGCCGGCCTGTATGGCACAGTCGCGCATATATTCCACATTGGTCAGGTCTTCCAGTGTTTCTTTCAAACAGGTAAAATGCAGTATGCCGGGATTGAGATAAGTTTTTAGGTATTTCCAATAGGCAATCAGCTTTTCATGCACACTATTGAACTGGTCTTTGCTTTTATCAAAATCCTGCAACCAGAACCATTGTACAATACCCGCTTCGTATAAACTGGTAGGTGTATCGGCATTGAACTCCAGCATTTTTATTTCGCCATTCTTAAAACAAAGATCAAAGCGGCCGTAAATAGCGGGATGGTCTTCTGTCCAGCTTTTTTCAATTTGCGGAATAAACCAATCAGGTATACCAAATTTCTGGTAGAGATTATTGTCAATTACATGCTGTACTGCACCTAAGGAAAGATCCCACAGTTCAGCAGTTGCTTTTTCAATAAGCAAAACTTCACTCATCTCCATTTCATAATACACACTTTCATCCCAATAAGGAACGTTCGTGGTATGGAAACCAAACCCCAGATCTTCTACGGCCGTCTGCCAATTGTTTCGTGGTAAAGTTGTCAATCTTTTCATATAGCCTAACCCCAACCGGGGCTTTATTTAGTGATAATTATTATTCCTTTTGGAATATCAGATATTGCTACTTGCTTCTTCCTTCCTAATTTCCTTTCAATATTCTTTAACTGCTCACACTATACCCACCCCTTCCAAATCCACCCCGGGTTAGCGAGCCTTTAAAACCATTACTCCCTATATTAGACATGGGACTGATACCGCCTGAATAATATCCCGCTCTTTGATAATTGTCGTTGCGGTAATTACCATAAGGCCTGAAAGCATAAAACCATAACAAGGCAGTTCCTATTCCCATGCCTCCATTATGATGCACCCGGGTATAAGGTGCCGTGGTATCGCTGCGCAGGTGCACTTTGTTATTATCGTCCCAGTCGGCTTTTGGTTTGGGTTGGTTACAACTGGCCAATGCCGCTGTGATCAATACCAATTCAACGTATTTTGATTTTTTCATACCCATTATTTATTTAACGGTGATAAAGATTTCGTAATCTTTTTTCACCTGTACATTTTTTGTTTCACCTTCTGCATTTTCCGCAGAGGTGTGTTCAATACCCAGTGCGGGCAAAGTATCCCTGTAAGTAATGGTTTTTACTTCCTGGTTTTGGGCCCAGACCCGGTGGGTGGTAATCAGTATATCGTGTGTGCTGTCTAAATGCTCCACCTGAACGGCTGTTTCAACAGAGCCGGATTTGTTTACTGATTGGGTAATATCATCATTCTGTTTTTTATCATCGCAGGAGAAAAGCAGTAATAAGGCTGCGCCTCCCAATATCGCAAATACGATAGGTTTCATGTTAGTATTCATAAGTACTCAGTTTAAAATTTGGTTAATACGGTTCCTGGGCCGCACTGCGACTGCCATTGGAAAGATAATACGTAAATATAACTTTATTACAAATGACGTGTAAGTCACATCACCTAAACAAGCGATCGTTACCGTAATGTCTTTGGCCGGAAATGGTTGAGGAACGGACGGAATTAAATTCCTGGTGGTTTAATGTGCTGACGAAATCTAAAAAGCAGGAATTCGAGCAAGTGGTTCATATTTCATGGGAGCGAGGCTCCATTTACTTTGATAGCGTAAAGATATATCTAAGGAAGGCAGATAATAAAGGGGAACCATGTCCAGCGGGTCACGCACTTTCACAAGTGGTAAAGCATGTTTGATGAGCGGTAAAATGACTTTTTTTTCGGGTTTTTTGCTACAATGTTTCAAGTTCGTTCTTGTGCCGGGGCTTCCAATATCCATAATAGAAGGATAAAATCAGTAAACCTATGCTGAACGGAATAAGGGCCAGGTGTTTAAACGTATAATGGTTGAATAAAGGTTTTGTATCAAAACCTGCAAATTCGCTGATCATCCAATACGAGTTGGCGGTAATCCAGATAGTGATGGCGAGGTTATGGCAGAGTTCAGACATATACTGCCTTGTTCTCCAGGCAATAATAATGGAAATGATGAGAGTTGGAAAGATCATAGCGATACCTAAAGGCCGCCAAACCATGCACCAGGCCACATCTTTAAATAACCAAAAAACGATGTGAAAATTTTCCATTTTCCGGTAATGAACCGGGATAGCATACTTATCAGCTATCGATTGTTCGGTAATTGAAACAGATGTGGGGTTAGCCATTCATTTTGCGTTAATGGTTACATGATAAATACAATATTAATTTTTTGTAACCAATCAGCGACTTAAAATTTTCGAGAACCTCCTTACATCCACCTGTGGGTTAATCGGTGTATTTTTTACAAGGTGGCTGGCAAATTCCTGAGAGAAATGGGGGGCCAGAGAACAACCTTTGGTACCCATTCCGTTAAACACACCAACCGTGTCTGTTACAGGATGTAAACCCACAAATGGCCTCCGTTCCATATTGGCGGGCCTTTCGGAAGCAATATGGTTAACTATTTCGAATGGTAGTTTTAGCCATTGCCTGAGTTGGCCCTCAACTTTTTCACGGAAGTCGGGGGATGGGTTGGTATCGGTAAAATCCCATTCATAGGTGGATCCGATCCAGAAAAAATCTTCTTTCCAGGGAACGATATTGATACCCTGTTTAAAAATATTTGTCTTGGGTAACCCCGGAATTTTTGCAATGATTGCCTGGCCCTTATTTCGGGCATAGGGTAGCATGGCAAAATAAGGATTATCAAAACCTGCTACCCCTTCGCAAAAAATAATCTTCTGGGCTATGATGTTTTTATAAGTGACATGTGCTTCTGATACGATGCAATCTTTCCAATGAAAAGTTTCTTCGAGCAGCATTTCTTTATGTGTTAATTGTAGCCGCCATTTGGTAAGTAGGGTGTTGATGTCAATTAACCAGCAGGGATCAATTTCGCCAATACTGAAATCGTAATTAAAATATTTTTTCCACTGATCTGTATTTTCGGGGATACGTAAATAATCTTTCTCTACCGGTTGCCTTTCTGCAAAAGCCAATACCATTTGGGGACTGGAATGGAAGTCGAGGATATTGCATTGCTGAACTAAGGTTGCATGTAGCTCTTTGCCCCATTCTGTGTATGCACTTATGGCGAAGGGCATTAGTTTTTCTATTTCCCATGTTCGTACCATTCGCCTGCCCGTGATTGGGTTGATTACCCCGCTGGCTACTTTTGAGGCAGTGAAAGGATTAGATTGATCAATCACCATAACCGTCTTACCCGCTTTTAAGAGGTCATGGCTGAGAAAACTGCCACTAATGCCTTGCCCCACAATAATATAATCAACATTCATTATTACAAATATGGGTAAAAGAATTTCAATAAGAGAAGAACGAAGAAAAAGAGTAAGTGCCATCTCTCTTTTTCTTCGTTCTTCTCTTATCGAAACTAATTAACCACCCTGATCTTTATCCCTCCAGAATGACTGGTAAATTCCGGCGCATACATACATTGGATAGTAGCAATACCCACAGAAAAAATACCGGTATGTGTAATGAATACAGGATATTCGAAAACGTATGTGCCTTTTTGTAAATGGCTGATGAAGAAATTACTACTGGCATCTTTGGTGCTTTCATAATAACCCAATCCATCCTGCCATTTATAACTGCTCAATACATTCACCGGTTCCATAGAGGCGGCACGCATATCTTTCAGGTGCAGGTAGTCCATGTCCCGATCGGTCCTGAGTTCCATACGGATAACGACTTTATTACCAGTTTTTAATTCATCCCCTTCTTTGATCAGTTCTAATATTTTTCCTTTATCCGTATTGCGTTCAATAAATAATTTTTTAGTGAGGGATAAGGGAGATGCCGCAGCTGTTATCTTATCAAGGTCTTCAAAGTATTGCCAGTAAACACTTCCCCATGATGGTGACTGAAGCATTTTTGAATCGGGTATTTGTGATATTGCGGATTGGGTTGTTACAGTAATGTTGCCCATTTCAGGACTGACTTGTTTTCCGTCGATTCTTTTTTTGAAATAACCCGTACCAGTTTCCGTTTTTTGATTGCTGCTATTGATGGCGTAATTGCCTAACCGGATAGAAACTTTTTTATCTGAATCCAACCAATCTGTTCCGTTTAAAAGCAAGGCATAACAGGCGTCAGCGGTTGCCATGGTTGTTCTCCAGTTATTCGTTTGTTTATTAAGCAGTAACCATGTTTTCATGGCATTGATGTTTTTTGTCATGGAAGTATTCGGTTCACCAAGGTTTACTTCACTCATGAAGGCGATCATCATGCTCTGGTGTTCAATGGGTGATTGATACCAAAAACCTGTGTAAGACGATTTCCAGTACATTCCCTGTTTCGAATCGGTCACTGTATTTTCCAATAAAGTAGGAAGAATAATACCAGTAGCAAATTTTTCTTCTTTGTTCCGGTAATAAATCAATCCTAATTCAGCTTTATAAAAACTATTCTGTTTTACCCAGAACTCTTTCCCTTGTTTGTAAAAATATGTGTAGGCATCGGGCGACTGTTGAGCCACATCACCAAAAAAACTTCGCATATACAGATAATCAATATGGGAAGCAGATAACTGTTGCTTTGTTAAGTCGGCTTTGTTTTTAATCAGCCAGTTATAATCTTCTGCGATTTTACTATCAGTATATTTTAATGCGCCAATAAGAATAGTCCGGATGCGTAAAGCCACATCAGGTGTTAATGCCCCCAGGCGTTTGAGCTTACCGATACCGGTAAGGATATAATTGGTCATATACCTGTCTGCATACCCTCCTTTGAACCAACTGAAACTGCCATCAGGTAATTGCAGTTGCCTTATTTTTTCAATGAGTGCATCTGTCTGACTACTTAATTTTACGAGATCGAATAACAAAGCGATATTCTTTTTTTGTTGTTCCTCGCTTTCTGCTTGTAATACCCAAGGAGTTTCCTGTAGCAGTAACTGTTTAAGTTCTTCATTTTTTTGCAGGTTACTTTTTAATGAAGCAGTATCGGCTTTCCATTGGTTAAATACCTGTTTAATCCTAGGATGTTTGTTTACAATGAAAGAAGCCAGTGTATTGGCATAAAAACGATTAAAAGTTTGCTCGGCACATTCATACGGGTATTCCATCAGATAAGGCAAGGCCTGAACTGCATACCATACGGGGTTTGACGTGTATTCAACCGTTAACCCTTCATGGGTAAGTGTTTCGCTGGTATTGTTTAACAGTTTATCAAATTTGAATGTTTGTGTTGTATCGCTCTGTAAAAATAATGGCAGGCTTTCTGTAACGAGTGCCCGGTTGGTGAGAACTGGTAAGGTATTTTCTTCCCCATCGCTAAAGTTGCCGGCTTTGGCAATTATCCGCCAAGTAAGTGGCCGGTTAAAACTGAATGGGATCTGTATGGGGAATTTGATTGCCGAACTCTTACCTGCTTCCACTGTAAAATATTGTAATGGAAAAACATTCTGAAACCATCCGTCAACAGAAGTATTGGTAGTGGCATCTATTAGTTCCAGTGTTACCTGGCCGGTAAGTTCTTTATCACCGAGGTTCACAATTTTTCCGCTGAATTCCATGTTATCACCTTCCCGCAAAAACCTCGGCGCATTGGGTTGCACCATCAGTGTTTTTTGGGTAATGATATTAGTGCTGTAGCTGCCAAAAGCTAGATCTTTTGTATGTGCCAAACTCATCCATTTCCATTGGGTAAGTGCTTCGGGCATTGTAAAACTGAAGCTGTATTTGCCCGATGAATCGGCATAGAGTTGCGGGAAGAAGAAAGCAGTTTCGTTGAAATTTTTTCGGATGCTGGTATTTATATTGTCAGTTCCATCCTCATTTTTATTGGTAGACAGATTGGGTTCCGCGTTCAAAATCTTTTGGATAGTTAATTCAGCCGCCTCATATTTTAGCATAGGTTGATTCATTGAGGCGTTTCCTCTTAAATTGATTGCGGCGCCTGCCAAGTCTTTTTTATTAGATGCACCATAACCTGTTACTACCACTTCTTGCAACGCATCTAATGATTGTTTTAAAGCGACTGAAACATAGATGGTAGAATTATTATACCATCTCGTCAGATCCTGGTCCCATAATTCTGAACCTACCATTGCTAAATGATCATGTACCACATATAACGGCGGTAAATTAGGCTGAGGAATATAGTTTTCCCTTGAGCCCTGACCATTAAAATTTGATGTGCCACTAAAATCATTTCGGGAATAATTTGTTTCCCAAATATTGGGGGCGTACCAGTTCTGTTGCCTGAATTGGTCCAGGGATGCATCGTACATACCCGTTAATAATTCTGCCGCCACTTTCTCATTCTTATCGCTTTGAACTGATACCGTCCATTTTTCATGGCTACCCGGTTCGGTTTTATTCCGGTAACTGGCATAGTTTACTTTCAATACTTTATTGTTCCATGGTACGGCTATATAGTATTGATTTATATACAGCCTGTTATCATATACAAATGCTTCGCTGATATTCACGCCACCACGGTCGGCTTCATCAGGTGTGTAATTTATTGTCTCAAATCCTTTATTACGTTCAATAAAAGAATAATTGCCCGGTTTATTTCGAGGCTTATCGGTTTTCCTGATCACAAACAAATGATCGGCCATGCTTGCACTGATGAATGATGCGGTTTGGCCCGGTTCCGCCAATCCTTTGATTGTATAATTAAATTGATAGGCAGGTACCGCTAACTGGTTGTTCGCAGAACTGAATAATTGTGTGTATTGAGTGGCTTTAACCTCTTCACCATATTTATCTTTCGTTACAGCTTCTATCCGGTAATAACCTGTTTTCAGTAAACCCGGCCTAATAGCTAACGAATCTTTTGTGTTAGTATCTACAGTTTCTTCCGTTATCAATTCACCTGTGGCCCAGGTGAGGTAATTGGTTTCTTCTTCATATTCATCAGAAGGAAAATAGCTGGTAAATTCCTGTCTGTTCATCACAAACTGGTCGGGCCTTGTCCAGTAACGTTTTCTTATAGGGTGATTGGGTGTTTGTAATGAATAGATTTTCACATGTACTATCGCCGGTTCTTTTTCATTGCTCAGGTTCGTATTGGTGATTGTAATTACTTTGAAACTGTCAACCTCAGTTAATGAAGGTGCGCTGATATTTAGTAATAACGAAGTATAACCCACGGTAAGCTGTGTAGTACTGCTGCGTGTTTCGCCATTGATATCAGTAACATCGGCAGTAATGGAAAAATCGAATAACGGACTGCTGCTGCGGCCAGCTATATCATCTGCCAATGCTTTAAATGAAATCGTGAATTTTCCTTCTGCATCGGTGCTAATATCGCCGTGACTGATCTCACGGTTGCCCGATGATGGGTTGGGCCTTCTCCATAACCATGGTTCGCGATAGCGGGTATTACGGGTAACGGTATAAACCACTTTAGCCCCATCAATATTATTGCCTGCATAGGCTTTGGCTAAACCAGTAATGGTAACAAAATCATTTAAACGATATACCCCTTTTGCTTTTTCAAAAGACACAGTAAATGTTGGACGTTTATATTCTTCAACAGAGAAATAAGTACTGGACTGGTTATAACGTGTTACAGAGATACTGAAATTACCGGTCAGTCCATTTTGCGGTAATTGAAATTTTCCGCTGAATGAACCATAATCATTCAAAGAAAATTTTGCAGAATCAATTTTCTTCCCGTTTACGTTATTCAGGTAAACCCAGGCAGAATCTTTATTGGAGATTAGCCTACTGAATTTTGTTTTATAATCTTTGGTGATGGCAATTCCTTTAAAGAAAACAATTTGCCCCGGACGATAGATGGCCCTGTCTGTAAAAAAGAAAACCTTGTTATTGTTATTTTCAAACTTGCCTGCAATCAAATCGTTATCGTTTACTGACTCATCAATATTGTCCTGATAAATGTAATCGGCTTGCCAGGAATTAAACGTATCATTTTTTAGAGTGAATGAATATATAAAATCTCCATAGCCTTTATTAGGTGTGAAATTAAAATAACCATTCTTGTTTGTTGTTCTGATGCCTACGGTATCATTTACGTATCTGTTTAAACGGTTAATATATTGTTTTTTCAAGATGGTTACTTTTACATCTGCCATAGGTTTTCCGTTATCCCTGCCAACTACAAAAAAATCATTTTTGTTTTTGACATAACTGATATTGGATACCGCAAAGGACTGTATACTTAATTTATCCAGGCTGTCATTGAACGAAGGGTTATTTGAACAGAGGATTGTATATGTACCAACAGCTAAACCATCAATTTTAATTTCAGTATGGTGCAATTGGTGATCGTTAACTATTGGCAATACCTGTATGAATGTTTTATAAGGCTTTGATTTGGATGCGGTTTTCCAATAATCATTTTTCCATTCTGGATCATTAGTATTTTCGATATTATCTATCCGAAAAATCCTAGCGTACAAAGTATCCACATTCCTATAGCTTACCAATGCCCGGAAAGGCTTCCCGGGAATATTTGCTTTTTCAATTTCTGTGCGTAATTCTTTACGGGCAATCTCCTGCAAAAGATTTTGCATGTTGATCGTTCCATTATTAGACTCCTTTGAAAGTGATAAACCGTTGTCTATAATTTGTTTGGCTTTCACATACCCATACCGGTTTGCGGTATCACCAAAAGGTGTATAACTAGTTGTTTTGTTGACCTCCTGCCTCGCCAGCAGGTACCATGCCTGCGATGCAGACGGAGTAGAGCCATATTGTGTGGTGATCTCCTGCAATGCTTTTAAATAGGCAGTTTCTTTGGTAGAAAAAATTGCATGCTGGTAAACCCATTCAATACGTTCGATGTTTAGTTCCAGCAATACATTCTTATCCGCATCATTTCTGTGGGCCAACATGAGTTGCTGAAACAACTGTACTGCAATCCATTGCTGCGAACTACTGTCTTTTGTTATAAATGTAGTATTGATAAAGTCAGCTATGGAACCCAAAGTGTTTGCATCATTGATGGTAAATGCATAGGCTGGTTTGGTTAGATAGGGTTCACCCGTTTTCAAATAATCTAATGCTTCATGCGCCAGAAGGTCAAACAGTGTAGGCCTTAATTTGCGGCTGTTACCCCTTATCACGACTGCATCATACAGGTCAATATTGGTTTTCAGCAATATGGATCTGTCGCGTAATGATCGTAAAAAATTATCTGTTATTGCAGCCGTAAAATCATCGTTGCTCCAGGTGGCTATATCGTCTTTTTTCAATCCGGAAGTATTCTTTCTGTTATATAGATTCCAGCGATGGTTGTTAAAATAATCCCTGTATTGTTTGGCTAGTAATGAATATAATATGGCTTTTTGTGTTTCATCACCCGTAGTTATGATTTCAGATTGAAGAATAGATATGATGAGGTTAGGGTTATTATCTGTTATCCTGTTTTCCAGTGTATAGCGGTAGATAAGGCTTTTGATCACCTGGCCGGGCAATTGCCGTTGCTTTGCCTTCTT
>JANXUL010000118.1 GCA_025356235.1 Bacteroidota bacterium | reverse complement strand
CCGATATTAATGGTATGCAGTTTTATAAAGCCCTTACCCAAAAACCACCTGTGATTTTCACTACTGCCTATAAAGATTTTGCCGTTGAAGGGTTTATGGTAGATGCAGTTTATACCAAATCTATTCAGCTAATAGAAGCCTGTAAAAGAATATGGGTGAACTCAGTCATGTTATCGGTGAACATTTTTAGTAAGATTCTTCTTCATTAGGAAACTCCTTCAACTTTACATCCTTAACATATTGCTGAACAGCAGTTGTAATCTGTTCGTGTAAAGTAAGGTATTGGCGAAGGAACCTGGGTTTGAATTCATTATTAATGCCCAACATATCATGCATTACCAATATCTGTCCGTCGCAATATTTGCCTGCGCCAATACCTATCGTTGGAATAGACAGGCCTTCACTTACTTCTTTCGCCAGATCGGCGGGTATTTTTTCGAGTACAATGGCAAAACAGCCAGCCTGCTGCAGCAGCTGTGCATCGTTACGAAGTTTTGCTGCTTCTTCTTCCTGTTTGGCCCTTACGGTGTAGGTGCCGAATTTATAAATAGATTGAGGGGTTAATCCCAAATGTCCCATAACAGGTATGCCTGCCGCTACTATCCTTTTAATGCTTTCTACCACTTCTTCGCCACCTTCCAATTTAATGGAATGCGCCCCTGTTTCTTTCATGATGCGGATAGCGGAAGCAACCGCATTATCGGTATTGGATTGATAAGATCCGAACGGCATATCTACAACAACAAGGCAGCGGTTAATACCCCTCACCACGCATTGTGCATGATAGATCATTTGATCGAGGGTAATGGGTAAAGTGGTTTCATGGCCGGCCATTACATTGCTGGCACTATCGCCAACCAGAATAGCATCTATGCCTGATCCATCAAATAACTTAGCGAATGAATAATCATAAGCGGTTAGCATGGAAATTTTTTCTCCATGCTCCTTCATTTTGAGAAGGGTATTGGTGGTTATTTTTTTGATTTCTTTAGGGAGAGACATTTGAATTGATTGAGTATGATGGGATTTTCATGAATATGGCACTGCTTTAGAATAAAACATATTCAAATGTCAAATGCAAATTAGTAAGATTTATCTTAATGGGCTACTAAAAGTATTATATAGTGTTACTCCTCTGCGGTTACCGCAGAGGTACTTTCATCAATATCAATCAGCAATAAAAATAATATCAGGAGCTCAAACCTTTCGCTAATAGATCATAATACAAATGCTGTATCAACCCATCCGCCAAACCAATTTTCGGAACATAAATCTCATCTGCATCAGACCAGCGCATTACATTAATATAAATCTGTAAAGCAGGTACAATTACATCGGCCCTGTCTTCACGGAGTTTGTAAATATTGATGCGGTCAGTGAGTGAAAAACCAGCTATCTCTTTGTAATAGTCTCTTAGCAGGTCGAGACTAAGGGGCTTCCCGTCTTTCTTTTTGCTGAGAGAAAAAACCTTATTGATATTTCCACCTGTGCCAATAGCCACAATTTTTTTATAACCTTTTGTTTTGACTTTGATGAAATCTTTTACTTCGTTCCATTTAATATCATTCACCATATCTTTTAATAAACGGATAGTACCGATATTGAATGATTGTTGGAAGATGAGTTTACCGTCTGCAAAAAAAGTAAGTTCCGTACTACCACCGCCTACATCAATGTACATGTAGCTGTGATCGGTATCCATGTTCTCTGCCACATGATTCTCGTAGATAAGAGAAGCTTCAAAATCTCCGCTGATAATCATTATTTCAAGGCCGGTTTCTAATTTTACTTTGCGGATAAGGTCGTTGCTGTTTCTTGCATCGCGCATGGCACTCGTGGCACAGGTAATCACATGCTTAACACCGTATGCATTAATGAGGTGGCCGTATGCTTTCATGGTTTGTAATACCATGCCACGCTTTTCTTTGGAGATCTCTCCTCTCTCGAATACATCAAAACCCAATCGCAAGGGCACGCGTACCAGGTTCAATTTATTAAACTGCGGTTTTCCTTCATTATCCTGGGTTACTTCGGCTATTAATAACCTGGCTGCGTTACTTCCGATATCAATGGCGGCTAACCTCACTGTTCACTATATTTTTCTTGTGCAGGTAATGATACGTTTCAATCTGCGAACGTACCTTTTTTTTACCTGTGGAAGGTACATAGTTGTTGGATAAGTCATTGTCAAGGATCCTGGCTTTTACATTATCTCTTAATTGAATGTGGATAATCTCCTTTAATTCATCGCGAATAACGGGGTTCATTACCGGAATGGCCGCTTCTACCCGGTGGTTGAGGTTACGCACCATCCAGTCGGCACTTGATATATATACTTTTTCTTTACCCATATTATGGAAGATCATTACACGTGCATGCTCTAGGTACTCATCTACAATACTCACCGCCGTAATATGGTTTTTATTTTTTTTGTTTTGGGTCATCGCGCAAAAAATGCCCCTTACAATCATCTGGATCTCTACACCCGCAGCGGCTGCGGTGTTTAATTTTTGAATGAGTAATGCATCGCTTAATGAATTCACTTTGAGTATGATCTTTGCCTGCTTTCCCGCTTTAGCATGTTTGATCTCTTTATCTATCAGTACGCCAATCTGTTTGCGCATGGTTGTTGGACAAACCAGCAATGTTTTGCACATGCTTAAATAGGGAGCATGTGTTTTCCAGTTTTCGAGGTAACGGAAAATCCGGTTGATATCTGCCATTACATTCCGGTTAGCGGTTAACAGGCAGTGGTCGCCATAAACATTGGCTGTTTTTTCATTAAGGTTACCGGTACTTACAAAACCGTACTGGATGGTTTTATTGGCTTTCCTTTTTTTAATGATACAGAGCTTGGCATGGATTTTCATTTTAGGTACACCCAGTAATACTTTTACACCTTCTTCTTCCAGTATTTTTTTCCATTCCAGATTGGCTTCTTCATCAAAACGTGCTTTCAGTTCCAGCATCACTACCACTTCTTTGCCGTTCCTGGCAGCATTAATTAATGCATTGATCACTTTTGAATTTGATGCCAAACGGTAAGCTGTTATTTTAATGGAACTCACATCCGGATCCATCGCTGCTTCACGCAGTAAATCTATAATGGCATTGAAAGAATGATAGGGAAAATGCAGCATCACATCTTTCCTAATAATCACATCCGTAACCCGCATAGAACTTTGTAAATCGGGATGTGTAAAAGCCGCCCGGCGTGTTTTTTTTGTATTAAACACATCGGGAAAATCCATAAAATGCCTGAAATTATGAATACGTCCTCCCGGTATGATATTGCTTTTACGGTTAAGGCTCAGGCGGCGGATAAGGTATTCCAACAGGCCAGCATCCATTTCTTTATCATATACAAAACGGACGGGCTTTCCTTTGCGGCGGTTCTTAACACCTTTTTCCATCTTTTCTACAAAACTGGTGCTTACATCATTGTCTAAATCTATTTCTGCATCCTTGGTTACTTTAAAAACATATGAATCAAAATAATCGTATTCGAAATAGGAAAAAATATTCGGCAGGTTAAAACGGATTACATCTTCGAGCAGGATGATATGCTTCTCATTCATTCTGGAAGGCAACTGTATAAATCTTCCTGTGGCTTTTACCGGCACCTCTATTAAGGAATATTTTTGTTGATATGCAGAATTCTTTTTGCGCATGACTACACCCAGGTAAATGCTTTTGTCGCGCAGGTAGGGCAGTTGTGGCAGGCTCTCAATCATTAACGGGATGATGTTTGAGCGTACCTCTTCATCAAAATATTTTTTAACAAACAGCTGTTGTTCTTTGTTCAGGTGTTTTTCATCAACCAGCAGGATACCTTCTTTTTTCAATTCTTTTAAAATACCATCCCATATACGGTTAAACTCATTTTGTTGCTGGAGCACGATGGTCTGTATCTGGTCAAGAATAGTTTGTGGTGCGTCTTCCATGTGCATGTTCAGTTTCTTGCGCTTTTCAGCAAACTCAAGCATGCGTTTCAGGGTAGCTACCCTGACCCTGAAAAATTCATCCGAATTATTAGAAAAGATTCCCAAAAAACGGATACGCTCTTTTAAAGGTACTTCGGGATCATTCGCTTCCTGTAATACCCTTGCATTAAAACTTAACCAGCTGATATCCCTTTGAATGAGTATTTTTTTTGGCATAAGAGGAAATGAGAATTTTTGGATTGGAAATAGCCGATGAGTATTCCAAAACCGCTAAAGTCAAATATAAGTAAGTGATGTTTTCTTCAATGTTAAGTTTACCGGGAATTGTATGCTAATTTCAAAATCATTAAGAGTAGGAAGATTTTATCTGCTGAATAATGCCTGTTGTAGAAAACCCTTCTATAATAGGGTTGATCACCACACGGCCGCCATTGTCCAAGACTTCTTTGGAGCCTACAATCTGTTCAATGGTATAATCGCCACCCTTTACTAAAACATCCGGCAGGATAGCGGTAATCAACTCTCGTGGCGTGTCTTCATTAAAAATAATCACCGCATCAACTATGGTAAGATGGGCAAGTAACAGGGCCCGGCTGTGTTCATGGTTCACAGGCCTTTGGGGGCCTTTTAATTTTCGGGTACTGCTGTCGCTGTTCACGCCTATAATTAAATAATCAGCTTCTTTGGCGGCTTCCGATAAAGAGAAAATATGCCCTTCATGAAAAATATCAAAACAGCCATTTGTAAAAGCAACCGTTTTGTTAGTTACCCGCCAGCTGGCTACCTGTGCCAGCAGTTGCGGGAGCGTAAATATTTTTTTATCAATCGCACTAACTGCTTTCATGTTTTTTTTGTTTGTTATAAAAAGGAAGTAATACCAGGCAGAAACCGCCTACGAGCACTACAATTAAAAACTGTGCGAACCATTGCAGGGTACCGTTGGCAAAACCTATTTCAAAAGGGATATTATTTTTCTCAAGTACTTTGGCCAGAAAATAAGCATACGCCCCAATACCGCCGGGTGTTACAATCATCCCGATGCTTGCGAATGCCAGTGCCGATATAGCTTCTTTCAAACCCAGGTGCGCGGTGCCTTGTGTTGCCAGTAGCCCAACCCAGGTGCCACCAATGTATAAAGACCAGATGGCAACACTGTAAAAAATAAATAAGCCTTTTTGTTTTAAGTTTCTAACACTGCTAAGACCTTCCCAAATACCGTTTAATATTTTTTTGAAGAGTATCACAATTTTTAAATGCGCGAACTGGTAGAACCATATTTTTATAGCAATAATAACAGTGGCAAAAACTCCAAGTACAACACTGAGTTTCAACCATGAAAAACGCCCTGTACTGTTTTCAAATAATTGTTTAAACAGTTGGGTGCCGAATTCACCAACCACATCAAACTGGCTTACCAGGGCCAATAAAAAAATAATGCCCAGAGAGATTACATCAATAGCGCGTTCGGCAACAATGGTTCCTACTAACTTTTCTGCAGGTACTTTTTCATATTTTGCAAGAATGGTACATTTTAATACCTCGCCAAGGCGCGGCACTGCAAGGTTGGCCAGGTAACCAATCATCACCGCAAAAAATGTATTAATAAAAGAAGGCCTGTAACCCATAGGTAACATTAGTATTCGCCAACGAAGTGCCCTTAATATATGACTAAGGGAGAGAATAAGAAATACAGGTAACAATAACCCGTAATGGGCCGTTAACAGCGATCGCTTGAACTCACCCCATTTCTCATCAGGTATCTGGTGCAAACTCCACCAAACCAGAAATACACCCAAACCGAGGAAGAAAATATATTGTAAAGCTGAAACCAACCGTTTATTCATATACAAACATTCGTAGGCAAGTTAAGTAAGCTATTTTAATTAACCTTTTTTTCCGGGCACACGAAATATTATAGGGTGTTAATTAGTTGCATATTATCAATTAACCTTACCCCATTAAGAAAAGCAGCAACCAGGGCAACAAGGGGTGTTTGTCCGTTCCAGTTGGTTATGGGTTGTAAAGTATCTGCATCGGCAATGGACACATAATCAATTTTTTCGAACCCGGCTTCTGTAATCATTTGTTCCGCTTTCGTTTTGTATGCAACCATCCCGCCGGGTTTGATTTGTTGGTTCAGGTATAATAATGCTTTATAAATAGTAGCTGCTTTTTCTTTCTCTATTACAGTCAACCGCATATTACGGCTGCTCATGGCCAGCCCTGTGTTTTCTCGTAAAGTAGCACTAACGGTCAATTGTATTGGCCAACCGTTCAAGGCAATCAGTCTTTTAATGACCATGCATTGCTGGTAATCTTTTTGTCCCAGGTACAGGGTATCCGGCATTACTATTTCCAAAAGCCGGTTCATTACCTGGCATACCCCCTGAAAATGGCCCGGCCGGTAGCTTCCTTCTAAAATAGTTTCCAGATAGCCAAGGTCAAAAATCCGGAGCCCGGTTGTGCCTTGCGGATAGATTTCTTCAACGGAAGGAAGAAACAATATATCGCAGCCGCAAAGTTCCAATGTCAATAGGTCTTTCTCAAGTGTAACGGGATATTTAGCAAAATCCTGTGGATCGTTAAATTGGGTAGGGTTAACGAAAATGCTGCAAACGGTTAATGTATTGACTTTTTTACTTTTCTCAAGCAATGAAATATGTCCTGCATGAAGTGCCCCCATGGTAGGTACAAACCCAAGGCTGCCACCTGATTTGGATTTGATTGTCAGGTATTTATTTAAGTCTGCCGCTCTTTTAAATAAGATCATCGGGGGTCATGTTAGGGGTAAAAGCCTGTTAACTGTTGGTTTTCGCTGTAATTTATGTACCTTCGCCAACTCATTTTCCAGCATCGTGCTAAAATTCGCATACTAATGTCAATAAAGAAAAGAATTTTATTCATTTCTACAGAAATGTCACCTTACCTGGAGTTGACGGAATTTGCTGAGGTGATCAACAAGTTAGCCATCAGGAGTAACGACACTGGTTTGGAAGTAAGGTGCATTATGCCGCGCTTTGGTGTTATTAATGAAAGAAGGCACCGCCTGCATGAGGTGGTAAGGCTTTCAGGTATCAACGTTTCGGTTGATAATGATGATTATCCATTGCAGATTAAAGTAGCCTCTCTGCCAAATGCACGTTTACAGGTATATTTTCTTGAAAACGAAGATTTTTTCAAACGTAAACAGGTGTTTCATGATGAAGAAGAGAAATGGTTTGATGATAATATTCTGCGAACCGTATTCTTCTGTAAAGGCGCACTGGAAACCGTAAAAAAATTCGGATGGCCCCCGGATATCATTCATTGTAGCGGCTGGATGACCGGATTGATACCGGCCTATATAAAAACAGCGTATAAAAAAGAGCCTGTTTTCGGCAATAGCAAAGTGGTTTTTACTATCGGACAAAATACATTTAAGGAAAAGCTGGGAGCTGATTTTGTGCAGAAAGCGATCATCAACGGCAATATCAAAGAAAAAGACCTTGAAGCATTTAAAGAAGGTAATAATACTGCCATGTTCCGGGGCGGAGCAACCTTTGCGGATGCCATCACTTTCGGAGCCGATAAAATAGAAAAAAAGCTTACAGAAGAATTCGCAAAAGTGAAAGGGAAAAAAGTAGTGCCTTTTAAAGGATGGGATTCTGATTTAACAGAGTATTTAGAATTGTACAACGACCTTGCGGGCAAGTAATTACTAACACATGTATTCATTTTTTACACTGCGTAGAATATCCATTTTTTCTATTTGTTTGATCGGTTTTTTTGCGGGCTGTACACGCATTTCCTCAACAGATATTGGTGGTGGTTTGATACCCGATATAGATGGCGTTATTACCAAAGATACCTTACTGGATGTGATTACCGACAGTTTCGACGATACTGATACTACCCGTATATATAGAGGTGATAACCATGTGGTGGGATACATTAATAATGATCCGCTGTTTGGCAAGACCAAAGCTTCTCTATTTTTTGAACTAAAGCCTTCCAGCTACCCATTCTCAATTCCCGGTGCCAAAGACAGCCTTAAAATAGATTCCGCTGTATTAATACTCAGCTTTAAAGGATTGTATGGCGATTCTACACAGCCTTTAACATTGAATGTAGCTGAAATCAGCCAAAGCAGTCCGCTTGATCCGGCCATTGTGTATCCAACCAATTATCCTAATAAAACACCCGTAAATATAGGTGCATCATTAGCTAATCCTTTAACAGTGGATATCCGCAGGTTAACCGACTCTGTGAATAACCGTTTTGAGAATGCCAAAAATCAAATACGTATCAGATTAAGGGATAATGTTGCAAAAAGGTTTATAAAGGATTACGATTCTACCAATGCTTACGCGTCTGATTCTGCCTTCCGAACGTATTTCGCGGGGTTTGCCGTAACGGTTAACCCTGGTGGAAGTAATGCATTATTAAAGGTTAGCTTGTCTGATACGAATACGAAATTCGCTTTGTATTACAGTTCCAGTTCTGCCGGTGCCAAGCAACGGGATACTTCGGTAAGGTATTTTACGTTTAATACCGCAACCAGTGGAGATGCCAACTTTATAACCCGGGACAGAAGCGGTAGCGATGCCGCCAAACATTTTACTACAAGTTCTAAGCCTGATTCACTGGTATATGTTCAAACTTCACCTGGAAGTTATATACGTATTAAAGTACCCGGCCTCCAAAACCTGAATAACCGCATTATTCACCGGGCAGAATTGATTACTGAGCAGGTACCCGATGATGCTACCCTTACTACCATTGAAACCCAGATGCTTCCGCCGAGATATTTATTATTGGCCCTTTTCGATTCTGCCAATAAAAGTAAACGTAACGTGCCTAATGATTATGTATTAGGTACTACCGGACCTAATATCTCTTTGTTTGGGGGCTTCCTGTCTTACAAATCCCTTTTCGGGTATGATAGGGTTGCAGCCTATACTTTTAATATCAGCCGCTATGTTCAGGGTATTGTTACCCGAAAAGATACGTCTTTTACGATGCGGCTTTCTGCACCAGCCAACGATTCTCTTCATTATACTCCTCCTTATCCGGGCAATATGGTTTCACAAACTTATTTTCTTAACCCAGCCGTGGGTAACGACACTGGAGATGGCAGGGTAAGGCTTGGTGGCGGAACACACTCCCGTTTCAGGATGCGGTTACGGATTATTTTTTCCCGTATCTGATAGGCTGCTTTATTAATAGATAGATAAGTGACTTCATTATCATATATTTGCACCCATTAAAATAAAATTTATATGCCTTATTTGTTTACTTCTGAAAGCGTATCTGAAGGACATCCGGATAAAGTGGCCGACCAGATTTCTGATGCTTTGATTGACAATTTTCTTGCATTCGATGCGCAATCCAAAGTGGCTTGTGAAACTTTAGTTACAACAGGACAGGTTGTTCTGGCCGGAGAAGTGAAATCAAAAGCCTATTTGGATGTTCAGGAAATTGCCCGTGGTGTGATCCGCAAAATAGGATATACCAAGAGTGAGTATATGTTTGAAGCAAACAGTTGTGGTATTTTATCTGCCATTCATGAGCAGTCGGCAGATATCAACCAGGGCGTTGACAAAAAGAAAAAAGAAGAACAAGGTGCTGGCGACCAGGGTATGATGTTTGGTTATGCCACCAATGAAACCGACGATTACATGCCGCTTGCATTGGACCTGGCCCATAAAATATTGATTGAACTGGCTGCCTTACGAAGGGAGAATAAGCAGATTAAATATTTACGCCCCGATGCGAAGAGCCAGGTAACACTGGAGTATGATGATAATAACAAACCCGTTCGTATTGATGCGATCGTGGTATCTACCCAACACGATGATTTTGATACTGAAGCCAAAATGTTGGCTCAGATCAAACAGGATATCGTTACTATCCTCATCCCACGTGTAAAAGCAAAGTATAAGAAATACGCTAAATTATTTAACGATAAGATTAAGTATCACATTAACCCAACCGGCAAATTTGTAATCGGTGGTCCACATGGCGATACCGGTTTAACCGGCCGCAAGATCATCGTTGATACCTATGGCGGGAAAGGTGCACATGGTGGTGGTGCTTTCAGCGGAAAAGATCCCAGTAAAGTTGATCGTTCCGCGGCTTATGCAACACGCCATATAGCCAAGAACCTGGTAGCTGCCGGCATTGCTGATGAAGTACTCGTTCAGGTATCTTATGCCATTGGTGTGGCACAACCAACTTCTATTAATGTAAATACATACGGTACAGCTAAAGTGAAATTAACAGACGGGCAGATTGGTAAGATTGTAGAAAGTGTGTTTGATCTTCGCCCTTACTTCATCGAGCAGCGTTTGAAATTACGTACCCCTATGTATAGCGAAACTGCTGCTTATGGTCATATGGGACGTAAAAACGAAGTAGTTACAAAGGAATTTGTTTCTCCAAATGGTAAGATGAAAAAAGTAAAAGTTGAACTGTTTACCTGGGAAAAATTGGATTATGT
>JANXUL010000107.1 GCA_025356235.1 Bacteroidota bacterium | reverse complement strand
ACTGAAAAATTAGAGTTAACAATGGGTTATAATTTTCAACGAAGGCAGGACCTGAATGCGTATGATATAACCAGTGGGCTGAACGGGTTTTCGTTGGGAACGGCTATCTTATTGAAGAAACTGCATATCCGCTATGCAACGGGGTTTTACCAAAGTAATTTATTTCATCAGCTATCACTGAATTTGAACTGGGGAGGGAGGTTGTGAGTAGTGAGTTGTGAGTGGCCAGTAATACATTTACTTTTATTTACTCACTTAATTTATTTAATGGTAAAATGGATGGTAATAATAGTTGAATCTTTACTACATGCCTGCCTTCCTTCAGGGTTTTGACTTATTGCAAGTACTACCTGGTCGGTGCCTGAGGTTTTTGAAGGTGTTGCATAATGATATATTGAAGTAAACATATCATCATTATTCTCAAGCTGGCTGATAGAAAAATGGTTGCCTTTTTCCAGAATCGTGGCTACATCATCGTCACTCCCAAAGGAGGCTAAATTTAGTAGGTAATTAGAACCGGCCTGGATTGTGGTGTCAATCGTAAGTAGTTTAATTACTTCACTTTGATGTACTTCTTTCATGCAGGATTGCATGGCAACAACCAATATGAGCAGCAGGGATGAGGTGAGTAAAAATTTTTTCATATTTTTTGCTCTTTCTTTATAGATGCAGCCCTTTTACCGAGCGTTGCCTGATTTGTAAAAAAAATAGTCATTTTAGAACTATTTGAATGATTCCAAGGCAAAAATAGCCGTAAGCCTGTTTATCACATAGGGGAAAAACACCCAATTTATCAGGTGGAAAAACTCGTTTGAAAAGGAATGAAGTGGTCTTTCTGCGTATGCTTAACTTACTGCGATTTTAAGATTTTTGACATAACGATTCTTTTGTGTATCGCTATTTCAGGAGGAGAGAAATAAAATAAAAAACAATAACACGCCTAAGGCTACTTTTTCAGTAGGCCACTTTTTCATCCATTTTCTTAACATAGAATATGACGACAAGGCACCATTACAAAAAGGAGTAAGAGCTTATAATTAAATTAATCAACTTGCTTATTTTCCTGTTCCTGTTTTTTTTACCGGTGGTGGCATAACTGCCTTCTTTTTTTCCGGTGTGTTTGCGGGAGGTATTAATAATTTTTCATTATTCTTCCTGGAAGTGTCTTTGTTATTCTTTATTGGTTTTAGAGGGCTAAGTTTTTTTTCATCTCCGAGATTTATATCAGATTCAGGTTTAATGTCCTCAATGGTAATGTTCTTAGGTACATCATAATCACCTGATGTGCCGGTACCGAGGCTTCCTCCTTCGCCACCCAGCACAGGCACATTGCCATTAATATAATCTATGGTGATATCATTCGTCATTACATCCGGTTTGGCAAAAGCGAGTTTTGTATCCATGCCACAATTTGGGTCGGCGGCAACTTTATTCATAAAATAAGCCCATATAGGCATCGCTGCACGGCCACCTTCTCCGTTTTTGCTTTCGGTAGTGAAATGGATCATTCTGTCATCGGCACCCACCCAGCCACCGGCCATTAATTGTGGGGTATAACCCATAAACCAGGCATCGCTGTTATCGTTGGTAGTACCGGTTTTACCGGCTATTTCCAATCCGGCAGGCATATTGTATTCCCAGATTCCCGCACCTGTTCCATTGGTTAAGACTCCCTGCATCATTTTAATAACTGAATAAGCCGTTACCTCGCTGATAACTTCTTTGCGGTGCGGGGTAAAGGTAGCCAACACATTTCCGTTCCTGTCTTCAATGCGTGTCATATACATGGGTTTGGCATTAAAGCCGCGGCCGGGGAACATGCTGTAACCCTGCATCATTTCAAACAAAGAAATTTCGCAGGCACCGATGGCAATGGAAGGATAGGGCTGAAGTTTAGCCTGCAGATCGCATTTACGCAAAAATTCTATAAAACGTTTGGCCCCGTTATTCCCGTTATTGTCTAACTGTTTCATGATATATGCGGTGGCGCAGTTGCGCGATTTGGCCAGTGCCAGTGCCATAGGCATAGCGGCACCTGTGCAAGTTTTAGAAGTTGCCGGTACCATACCATAACTGCCAAAACTTTGTTGGTTATCGTATACGATTGTATTTGGCGTAAATCCGGCTTCTTCAATGGCGAGGCTATAGAGTAAGGGCTTGATGGTGGAACCTACCTGCCGTTTGGTATTGGGGTTTGCATGATCGTATTTGAATGTTTTAAAATCAATGCCGCCCACCCATGCTTTGATTTGACCATCCAGGGGGTCCATTACCATGAAACCTGCCTGTAACATTTGCCTATGGTATTTGATGGAATCGTAAGGCGTCATAACCGTGTCTTTACCACGGGTATTATTCCATGCAAATACATGCATAGGTATTTTTCGGAAAAATGTTTTTTTGATATCTTCTTCCTCCACTCCATCTTTCTTCAGGTTATGCCAGCGGTCACTTTGTTTCATTTGTGATTCGAGGATGTTTTCATATCCCTTCCAAACGGAACCACTTTTTATATTATCCTGCCTGTTGAGTAGTTTTTGTATATAGTTCATGTGCTTGGCCACGGCTTCCTCGGCATATATTTGCATGCGTGGATTAATGGTGGTATATATTTTTAATCCATCACGATACAAATTGTAATTATCGCCATTGCTTTTTGTATGCTCCTTGCACCATTTCTTCATTTCTTCGCCCAGGATCATGCGGAAATAAGGACCGAGGCCGGATACTTCATCTAATTTTTTATAATTGAGCTCTATGGGTTTTCTTTTCAATAGCTCAGCTTCGGTTGCCGGAAGAAATTTTTTCGATACCATCCTCCCTAATACAAGGTTCCTTCTTTCCAGCGCCCGTCTTGGATTTACACGTGGGTTATAAATACCGGGCCCATTGATCATACCGATAAGTACAGCAGCTTCTTCTACATTAATGCGATCAGGTTCTTTCTGGAAAAATGTTTTAGATGCATTGCGTATACCAAAAACATTATCGCCAAAAGCTACTGTATTTAAATACAGTGTGAGTATTTCTTCTTTGGTAAAATTTCTTTCTAATTTAACAGCAATCATTCCCTCTTTTAATTTCTGGATACTCCTGAGCAGAAAATTTTTGGTGCTCCAGTTTTCAGTAAAAAGATTTTTTGCTGTTTGCATAGTGATGGTACTTGCCCCTCCCTCACTGCCGAGGTAAATAAAAGCCCGGCCAAGCGAAAGGCCATCAATACCACTATGATCGTAAAAGCGTTTATCTTCAGTTGCTACCAATGCATCCACTGCAAATTTGCTGATGTCTTTGTACTCTACATTTATGCGGTCTTCTATATAATATTTCCCCATAAGGGTGCCATCCTGGGCATATACCTGGCTGGCGAGGGAAGCGGTTGGGTTTTCAATATCTTCCAGATCAGGCATAGAACCCAACCATCCCCAGTTGATAATAAGGAGCAGCAAAACAAAAAATGCAAGGCCACCACCAAAAATTCGCCAGAATATTTTTACAGATTTAGACATATAAATTAAATAAGCTGTTACAGGTTAAGAAGCGTAAAACTAAAGAACAGTTTGTCAAGCATACCCTTTTGTGCGTTAAAATTTATCAGGAAAAATATCGTGCATAAATGTGCGGTAAGCGGCTACATCCTTTTTCTCCAATAAAACATTCATATTGGCATTACTGATTATAAGGAAACTAAACTTATCTGCTGCTAACCATGGCACGATGCGGGTTCCTGCCAGTGGTTTTGTTTTGTCGATATAAGTAATGGCCGCAGCAGCATTGGCAAAGGGTCCAAACATTAAAAACTGGTACCGGCTATCAATCCGCCTGTTATTGATATCAATTTTTTGATCAGAGAACCTGTCCTGGTTAAACCGGTTAAAAGCATTCCGCCCTTCGGAAACAAAGATAGGATCAACATTATCCAGGATGATCACTACATATTGGGTATCAGCCGGATTGAATGCAAAGGTCTTGTTATCGAATATCGCAGCCTTTGTATCGTTGAGAATTTCTTTTCCTTTTATTTGTTTGGGTACATTCGTTAATGAATCTGTTTTGGCAAATGGGGCGCTGGTAATTGTATTGGCATTACTTAGATCCGCCAATGCTTTCGCTGCGGCTTTTAATTCTTTTGGGGTTTTTCCGGCACTATCAATTTTAATGTCATTTACTTTTAATGCACCGGTATTGTTCAGGTCTACTCCACGGGTAACCATCTCAACCGGTTTTTCAATATTCAGATTGGTTAGGTAACTTTCAATTTCATTTCTTCTTTTCAAAACATCAATCATGGTTGCTGCTTTTTCTGCCAGGGGTGATTTTTTGAAAAGTGCAATGATATTTTGCAACCGGTCTATTGCCACACTATCTTCTTTTTGCTTAATGTAATATACCGATTCGATATAAAGCAGTTGTGGTGTCCAGTAGCTTTTACCGAATTGTTTATCTGCAGCAATCTTGGCTTCTTTTGCTTCTGCAAATTTCCCTTCAATAAAAAGGCGATAAACACCTTCATATTTTTGCTGGGCCGGATCTGCTTTTTTATCTGTGGTAATGGGAACATTTAACTGGGAAGTAAATTTTCCAACGGGGAATGATTTTTTTACGAGTGCAGAAGCGGCGTCGGCTTTGGTAAACTGTTCTGTTTTTTTATAACAATAAGCCAAGTTGAACAATGCCTGTTCTACTTCACTGCTTTCGGGGAAACGCCTGATCAGTTCCTCATAGGTTTCTATGGCAGAAGGATAGTCTTCCAATTGATTTTGAAAAGTAAGTGCATTGCCCAACAAGGCTTTGATGATGGCACTGTTAGAAAGATTTTTCTGTTCAGGTGATACCGGGATATTTTTTGTTAAAGCATCAATACTGAGTTCTTGTTCTTCCTCTTTTTTAGGAGCACCGGCAGATTGCTGATCTTTTAGGTCTTTTGTGACAGCAGTGGTAGAAGACGTTAATGAACGGTCAACGGCTGATTGTCTGCGCCAATTGTCTACATTAGGCCGGTTGCCCCATCGGGCCTTGAAATCGCCTACTCCTTTGGCTTTTAAGGATGCATTCTGAAAATAAAAATCAGATGTGCTGCCGCCAAATAAATTCGACGGGGCAGTTGAGCCAGGAGGGAAGTTGTTTCCGAAAGAAGGTGTATTGACAATGGCATCTTTTAAACCTTTTTCTTTACGTATCTGCCTGAATATTTTTTTTACAAGCTCATTTCTTTGCTCAACAGGTAAGGAAGCGAGTTTCTGTAAACTATCTTCTTTGTTTATGATGACCTGGTTTTCACTGATGATTTTTAAAGCCGGCTTTCTTTCTTCCACCCTTTTTTGATCTGATTCTTTTAATGTGGCTATCTGTATACTATCGTAAAACGAGTAGGAAGGTGAGTACGCTTTCCTTGTATAATTCATATCACCCAGCAATAAAAAACTTTTTTGTTTTTGATCAGGGTTATTATCGTTGTACTTAATACTGCTTAGCAATAAATTTTGTGCAGCAGCATAATTTTTTCTTTTCAGTTCTAATTCCGCGGCGGCATAATAAATAATATCGCGGTGTGTTTCATATTTATCGCGTTTGGCCATTTTTAATAATTCATCCAGGTTTTTTTGTAAAGCATTTTCCTGGTTGCCGGAGGCCAGGTTTACAATGTTCAGCCTGGCATACACTTCCATTAATGGATCGGTTGTATGTTGTATGGATTTTTCGAAAAGTGCGATTGACTGGGCGTCTTTATTGGCTAGTTGATACAATTGTGCCGCGAGGTATTCCCAGCGGGCTGTTTCCAGTTTATTTTCAGCATTACCCAATGCCCTGGTTAAATGATAGGCTGCACTTTCGTAAGCCTGTTGTTTGTATTGCAGGTAGGCGGTCATTTCATGCAGGTCAGTCTGCAGCCGGTCGGGAAAATTAGGGTCTGTGCGGATGATTTCGAGCAGGCTGGATGCTTCTACCAATTCGTCCTGTTCAATATAGGTTCTTGCCTGTAAAATAAAACTTTCATTTCGGCTGGGCGGGAAACTGGTTAATCTTTTCCATAAGCTGCGGTTTTCACGGGTAGCGATTGTAAAAACACCATTGGTATTACTCGAATTGCTGCCGATGGGAATATCATAGCCATTATCTTTCGGTGCGAAAGCATAGTTGATGAATTGAAAAACGGTTGTAGCAGAATCAAAATCTTTTCTAAATAGGTATGCTTTACCCAATAACAGATATAATTTATCTACCCAATCGCTTCGCAGGTCATGTAATAAAATACCGGCTGAGCATTTATAGATTACAGAGTCCACCTGGTCTTTCGCTGTTGTATCTAATTGGTAATTATAAAAAGACAGTAGTTGGGTATAATCATCGTGATGTGCCTCCTTTGCTTTTGTGAGAAGGTCGTTCAGTTTATTATTCGCATTAAAATAATAATTGAACCGGCTAACGGTATTCGTATAAAGCCTTTTAGGGATGGTAAACTTAGTGTCGGCTGATTTTTCAGATGGAAGGGTTCGGGACTCGTATTTCTGAGGTTTTTTTATCTCAAAAGAAAGATGAGGTTGGGCAATGACCGAACCTGCCTTAAACGAAAAAAACAAGGCTATCAAACAGCCAATAATCCAGGTATAACTCCTTCCGTAGGTTCGTAATTTCATCAGGTACATAAAATGTGTTTAAAAATACAGTTATTTCTTAATTGACGACTGCGAAAAGCAGATTGATTGTTACCTTTATCCTGATTTAACAAAATGGCCAATCTAGAAATTAATAATACCCTCAAACGTCTCCGCAACAGTTACCGGCTGGTTGTTATGAATGATGATACCTATGAAGAGGTGGTTACCTTCCGGTTATCAAGGCTTACTGTGTATATCGGATTGAGTACTGTATTTGTATTATTGGTAGGACTTACCATTGCGCTGATTGCTTTTTCCCCGTTAAAATACTATATCCCCGGTTATGGAACCCGCGAAAGCAGAACGGCTCTCCAGGTATTGAAGATCCGTACCGATTCGCTTGAGCAGGCCATCAAATACAAAGAACAATACCTTGAGGGTGTAAAGAAAGTATTGACAGGTAATGCACCTTCACAATTAGATACGGTTCCGGCAGCTTTACCTAAGGCAGAAGTATCAAACGATTAATTCTCCCTATGGACGATAAACCTAAAAATCAACTGATGCAGTATGCCGGACTGGCTGCACAACTTGCTGCAGGACTGCTTCTGGCAGTATATGCCGGAAAATGGTTGGATAAATGGATAGCTATCGGCATACCCTTATTAATCTGGCTATTACCTTTGCTTTTATTAATAGGGATGATGATTAAAGTGGTAAGGGATACTTCAAAAAAATAATATGGTGAAAGCGGATAAAATATGGTCACCTTTTATTGGTGTTTTTTTGTTAGTAACAGGTTTTACGATTGCCTTACATGAGCGATGGGCGCAATATAAGATCAGTATGGTAGTGGTACTTTGTGCGAATGCACTTTTGTTTTTTTTCAGCCTTTTGAATATTTATTTCCAAACGAGAAATATTAATAACCCTAACCCCAGTGCCGTTATCCGTGGGGTAATGGCGGCTACTTTTCTGAAATTGATGGGATTGGCGGCGGCCACCCTTATTTACCTTGTTGCAGCGGGGCCGGGCAGAAGTGTGAATGCTGTATTTGTTGGGATGGCACTCTACATTGTGTATACCTGGCTGGAAGTACGTATTTCTTTACGGCTGAACCCTAAAAAATAATGCCTGTATCTGAGCACCCCATGCAGGCACTGGCAGATTTTCTACCAGATGGCACATTTGATAAAGTGGTGGAGTACGTGCATCATTACAAGGTACACCTCACCATCAGTAAACAACGCAAATCTGTCTTGGGCGATTACCGGCATGCGGGCTGGGGAGGTAATCACCGGATTAGTGTAAACGGCAACCTGAACAAGTACGAGTTTCTCATCACTTTATTGCATGAACTGGCCCACCTGCTTACCTATGAACAATTCAAAAACAAAGCAGAGCCACATGGAAAGGAATGGAAAGGCCATTACAGTAAATTACTGGTAGATTTTGTACAGCAAAAAACATTTCCTGCTGATATAGAAAAAGCCCTGCAAAAATCCATCATCAACCCTGCCGCTACGGCTAATGGGGAAACGGAATTATTATTGGTGCTTCGACAATACAATAATCCAAAAAAAGAAGGACAGCATCACATCATTGACTTACCTGAAGGAGCTTTGTTTCAAACAGAGAATGGGAAAGTATTCCGCAAAGGCGCGAAACGCAGGAAGCGGTTCGAATGTATTGAGGTAAAAACCGGGTTGCATTATTCTTTCAGTCCAATTACGGAAGTCCATACCCTGCCATAAGCATAATTTATTTACAACATTTCCTGTAGTTTTAGCAAAATAAATCATATGCGGAAAATACTATTCTTTACTTTTTTAGTACTTGTGTCAATGCAAACCTTATCAGCGCAGGCAACTGCAGAAAAAAATAAAAAAAATACAGCTGTGTTACGTCATGTGGTCATGTTTAAATTCCAGGATAAAGCCACTACGGACGATATCAAAAAAGTGGAAGAAGCTTTTCGTGCATTACCTGGAAAAATTCCGTTGATCAAAGATTTTGAATGGGGGATGAACAATAGCCCGGAAAAACTGAACCAGGGTCTTACCCATTGTTTTTTACTAAGTTTTCAAAGTGTGGAAGACAGGGATGCCTACCTGGTACATCCTGCCCACAAAGCTTTTGGAGAAGTTTTAAAACCTTATTTTGATAAGGCGACGGTGCTTGATTACTGGGCGCATAAATAATTGAGTATGTTATATTCTCTCGTTAAAGAGGATGGGGAGTTTAACGGATGGTTGTAAAATATGCTGCCTGATGATAATCCATCAGGCAGCATTATAAAACAAAGTTGGTATAATTAAGCTACTGCTTTCTTAACCAATTCAGCGGCTTCACTTAACTGGATGGCAGACTGTACTTTTAACCCGCTTTCATCAATCAGTTTTTTTGCCTCTACTGCATTGGTGCCCTGTAAGCGCACGATGATGGGGATGTGGATATTGCCTAATTTATTAAAAGCTTCGATCACACCCGCAGCAACACGGTCGCAACGAACGATACCTCCGAATATGTTAATCAGGATGGCTTTTACATTCGGGTCTTTCAGAATAATACGGAAACCGGCTTCAACCGTTTGTGCGTTAGCCGATCCACCTACATCCAGGAAGTTAGCGGGTTCTCCACCACTCAGTTTTATCATATCCATGGTAGCCATGGCCAAACCGGCACCATTTACCATACAGCCTACATTCCCATCTAATTTTACAAAGTTCAGGTTGTACTGTCCGGCTTCTACTTCAGTTGGATCTTCTTCCGTAACGTCTCTTAGGGCAGCAATATCGGGGTGGCGCATCAAAGCATTATCATCCACATTCATTTTACAATCAACTGCGATGATCTTTTCGTCACTGGTTTTAAACAGCGGATTAATCTCGAGCATACCGCAATCCAATCCCACATAAGCATTGTATAAATTGGTTACGAATTTTACACAGCTTTTAAACGATTCACCACTCAATCCCAGGTTAAAAGCAATTTTTCTTGCCTGGAACCCCTGTAAACCACCACCAGGATGCACCCATTCCTTAAATATTTTCTCAGGTGTATTGTGTGCCACTTCTTCAATATCCATGCCGCCTTCTGTGCTATACATTACCACGTTCATGCCTTTGGAACGGTCGAGTAAAATGGACAGATAGAATTCTTTCACGGGATTAGGGCCCGGGTAGTATACATCCTGAGCCACCAATATTTTATTTACTTTCTTACCTGTGGAACCGGTTTGAATGGTTACCAGGGTTCCGCCCAGGATATTCTTCGCAATAGTGGTTATGTCTTCGAGGCTTTTACCAACTGCTACCCCTCTTTGTTCTGTTCCCACAATTTTGCCTTTTCCGCGTCCTCCTGCATGAATCTGGGCCTTAATTACCGCAAAACTGTTACCAGTTTGGGTCTTAATCTGGCGATAGGCTTCTTCGGCTGCCATTACGGTATCAACAGCAATGCCTTCCTGAACGGGGACATTGTATTTTTTCAATAATTCCTTAGCTTGGTACTCATGAAGGTTCATGCGGTAAAGATTTTTGCGAAGATAAGTCAATAGCGTATTCAGAATTAGCCCTTTATTATTATTGTTGTAACATTAAATGATATATTTTTACTGGTAACTATTTTATCAAATCGTAAAAAAACGTATATGAAAAAAGCATTTTTAGCTTTGGCTGGCGTAGTCTTTTTAACAGGTGTTTATTCTTTCGCACCACGCAAAGAAAAAGCACCCGCAACTGCATTGACTGTAAATCTGGAGAAAAGCCGTGTTGATTGGGTAGCGTCTAAAAAATCGGATTTCCATACCGGTGTTTTCCCGATTAAAAGCGGTCAGGTAATGGTTGATGGCGGTAAATTAACCGGCGGAAAATTTGTACTTGACCTGGCCAACCTGAAAGTAACCGATGGTGCCGGTGACAAATTGTCTAATCACCTGAAATCACCTGATTTCTTCGATGTGGCCAAGTTTGGTGAAGCAACGTATGAGATTACCAGTGTTAATTACACCGGTGCCAATACAGCTGAAGTGGGTGGCAACCTTACAGTAAAAGGTGTTTCTGTTCCTGTTAAATTAACCGCACAGATCCGTAATTCGGATGATAAAGGTTTTTTTGCACAGGCTTTTATCACATTGGATAAAAACCTCGTTGGTATTAAATACGGTGCAGGTAATGTTTCTGATGATGTAGAATTGGCTATCCATTTATTTGCTAAATAATTTTTTGTATAACCTATTCGAAAGGCATTGGCTGTTATGGCCGATGCCTTTTTGGTTGGCGGTATCTCTGTAACTTACTATTCATAAAAAATAAACTATGCCACGTATCGAACTGTCTTCCATTGAACCTAAAGAAATTGTTGCCGGGTATGCGGCAAAGTTTATCCATACACCCAACATGACTTTTTCTTATTTACATGTAAAAGCCGGTGCCTCATTGCCCGAACACTCTCACCCGCATGAGCAGGTGGCGCATGTGCTGGAAGGGGAGTTTCAGTTAACGGTAGACGGGGAGCCGTTTCGCTTAGAACCGGGTACCATTTTCGTGATACCTCCCGATATAAAACATTCAGGACTGGCCATTACCGATTGTAAATTACTGGATGTATTTAACCCGGTGCGGGAAGACTACAAAAAGCTATCGGAAAGTAAATAGGAAAAGGAGCAATGATGAATTGTGAATGGTGAGTTAGAAGTCGTAGCCATTCATTCACAATTCACCATTTACTATCCTGCGGCTCTCATCTTTTTAATTTCTTCAGTAAGTTTAGGAACTACCTCAAACAAGTCTCCTACGATTCCATAATCGGCGGCTTTAAAGAAAGGGGCTTCGGGGTCTTTGTTGATGACTACTATTACTTTACTCCTGTTTACACCCGCCAGGTGTTGAATAGCACCGGAAATGCCCAGGGCAATATATAAATTAGGTGCGATCTGAACGCCGGTTTGTCCCACATGTTCATGATGCGGCCTCCAATGTGCATCGCCTACAGGGCGGCTGCAGGCTGTGGCTGCGTGGAGTTCTTTGGCAAGGTCAAGCAATACACCCCAGTTTTCCGGTCCTTTTAATCCGCGGCCTCCGCTTACTACGATATCGGCTTCTGTCAATGGCACTTCGCCGCTTACTTTATTAACCGCCGTTATTTTTATTTTGGATGCGTCTACCGGAACATTAAGTGCTACCACTTCGGCCGTGCCTTCACCGGCAACTGTTTTATAACTATTCGGGTTGAGTGAAATTACTTTTATGGGAGAGTTGATGCTTACATTGGCAAAAGCTTTGCCCGAGAAAACTGTTTTACGAACAACAAAACCATTGGCTGTATCGGGCAGAGCACAGGCACCCGAAACAATACCTGCTTTTAACCTGGCAGCTACCCTTGCAGAAACTGCTTTACCCGTTTGGTTATGCGAGAATACAACCACATTTGCACCACTCGCGGTAACTGCTTCTGCAATTACTTTAGCGTAAAGTTGCGCATCAACATGGTTTAATGTTTCGTTGGCAACCTGGTGTACTTTTTTTACACCGTATTTACCTAACGCGGCAAGATCATCATTTACCGTTCCGAGTAACAATGCTTCAGCGGTAGTGCCCATTTGCCGGGCAAGTGCTGCACCATAGGTTAATACCTCGAAAGATGCTTTTTTGATATGGCCTTCTGTTTGATCTACAAATATTAAAACTGACATAAAAGAATTTGAAAATTTGAAAATTTGAAAATTTCGGAATTGGGTTCCTCATTTTTTGTTTATGAAAGAACTAAATGTACAAGGGTGCAACGCAACGAAATTGGATATAAGTTATGAAGCCGGGTTAAAAACTTATATCCGCAGGTGTTGGGTTAAATAGCTTTTGCTTCTTCGTGTAATAATCTAACCAACTCTGCTACATTATCCGGACTTACTAATTTTACACCTGCTTTTGCTGGTGGTAATTCATAACTCATAATGCTTGTTAATGCTTCTATTGCAGCGGGTTCAACCACTTTCAGGGGTTTGGTGCGGGCAGCCATGATACCACGCATATTGGGAATGCGTTGTTCGGCAACACCTTTCTGGCAACTTACTACTACCGGCAAACTTACTTCAGCCACTTCTTCGCCGCCTTCAATTTCGCGGGTAATGGTAGCAGTGGTTCCGTTTAATTCGAACAGGGTTGCCAGTGAGAGGTATGGCGCATCTACTAACTCAGCCACCATACCACCGATAGATGAACCGTTGTAATCAATGGTTTCTTTACCGGTCAGGATAAGATCATAAGCACCTTGTCTGGCTACATCTGCAATTTGTGCGGCGATATAAAAACTGTCGCTGTTATCTGCATTTACACGAATGGCTTCATCGCCGCCGAGTGCCAATGCTTTGCGTATGATGGGATCGCAATCGGCCAGCCCTACAGTAACCAGGTGGATGGTAACTGCCGCATCTTTTTCTTTTAATTCAATGGCCCTCACCAAAGCATACCATTCATCGTATGGGTTGATGATCCATTGTACACCGGCTTCATCAAACTTTGTATTACCGTTGGTAAAAGCAATCTTTGAGGTTGTGTCGGGCGTTTTGCTTACGCAGACTAAAATTTTCATAACTCGATGGTTTATATTCCGTAATAAATAGTTGCATAAACAACTATTAGCAAATATAGTAAGGTTTTGATAGTGACAAAGGGTTGAGAGGAAATATTTGTTGGCAGGCCAAAGTTCAAAAAGCATGGGCCACAACCTGCCGGCAAAATATGCTTTTCCATTAACTATTGACTATGGTCTATGGACAGTCACCCCTACCTTTGAAAAATGGACAGGATAGATAAGATCAAAGAATTTTTGCAGGCAAGTCCGGCCGATAATTTTCTCCGGCATGCATTGGCATTGGAATACCTGAAAATACAGGAAGATGCCAGGGCAAGGGAATTATTTGAAGCCATTTTGGACGATTCGCCTGATTATGTGGGATCATATTATCATTTGGCCAAACTGCTTGAAAAAATGGAAGAAACCACACTGGCCATTAATTGGTATGAGAAGGGGATGGCAATTGCTAAGAAAGTTGGCGACAATCATTCGTATAATGAATTGCAGGCTGCTTATGAGGACCTGATGTATTAAGCAAAAAGTCAAATTAAAAATTCAAAATCCTTTTTTGACTTTTGAATTTTTACTTTTGACTTACAGAAACGATTGCCACATGACTCCAACTACCCGCAAATACGATCCTATCGCTTACAAAACCCCCACTGGAACCAAACTCAATTGCAAGGGCTGGGTACAGGAAGCCGCTTTGCGGATGTTGCTTAATAACCTCGACCCCGAAGTAGCCGAAAGGCCCGATGAGCTGATCGTTTATGGTGGCAGAGGAAAAGCAGCACGCAATTTTGAAAGCCTCGATCTGATCATTAAAGCCTTAAAAGATCTGGAGAATGATGAAACCCTTTTAATACAAAGCGGCAAACCGGTAGGTATGCTGAAAACACATAAAGATGCACCACGGGTGCTGATTTCCAATTCGCAGCTCGTTCCCAAATGGGCCACCTGGGAGCATTTTACAGAACTGGAAAAAAAAGGATTGATGATGTACGGGCAAATGACAGCAGGCAGCTGGATCTATATCGGCTCGCAGGGAATTGTGCAGGGTACGTATGAAACTTTTGCAGCAGTTGCTGATAAACATTTTGGCGGCTCATTAAAAGGAACATTAAGTGTAACGGCAGGACTGGGGGGAATGGGCGGCGCACAACCCTTATCAGTAACCATGTGTGATGGGGTTTGTTTAATTGCAGAAGTAGAAGAATGGCGGATTGATAAACGTTTGGAAACAAAATACCTGGACGTAAAATATACGGATATTGATGCAGCTATTGACCGTGCAATGGCAGCGAAAACTAATAAAGAAGTCCTCAGTATTGGTGTGTTATGCAATGCCATTCATTTATTACAAAGACTGATTGAAAGAAATATTTCCATTGATATACTTACCGACCAGACATCGGCCCACGACCCATTAATTGGTTATGTGCCGCATACATTATCCAATGCAGAAGCCAATAAGTTGCGCGAACAAAGCCCGGAACAATATATTGAACTGAGTTACAATAGTATGAAACTGCATGTTGAATTAATGCTCGAATTACAAAAACGCGGCGCCATTACTTTTGATTATGGAAATAATTTGCGGGCTAGAGCGGAGGAACGTGGATTAGCCAATGCTTTTGATTTCCCCGGATTTGTACCGGCTTATATCCGCCCGTTATTTTGTGAAGGCAAGGGCCCCTTCCGATGGGCGGCATTAAGTGGGGATCCGGCAGATATTGCCGTTACGGATGAAATAATTATCAAACTCTTTCCGGAAAATAAAAATATGCAACGATGGATGAAAATGGCCAGGGAAAGAATTGCTTTCCAGGGATTGCCGGCACGCATTTGCTGGTTGGGACAGGGTGAAAGAGAAAAAGCCGGTCAAGCATTTAATGAACTGGTGCGGACAGGAAAAGTAAAAGCACCCATCGTAATTGGACGCGATCATTTGGATACGGGTTCAGTTGCCTCACCCAACCGGGAAACAGAAGCAATGTTAGACGGCTCTGATGCAGTTGCCGACTGGCCGGTATTGAATGCATTGGTAAACACGGCGGGTGGTGCTAGTTGGGTAAGCCTGCATCATGGTGGCGGGGTGGGAATGGGCTACAGTATCCATGCGGGAATGGTAATTGTGGCAGATGGCACGGATGAGGCGGCTTTACGACTTAGCCGTGTATTACGAAACGATCCGGGCATGGGTGTTATACGACATGCCGATGCCGGATATGATATAGCATTGGATACACTACGGAAGCATGGGCTGTCTATTGCGGAAAGACTCAAGTGATTGATTATTTTGAATGTTGAATTTGAGGATAGCTACATATTTTGAAAATAGAGAATTACAAAAAGTAAATTATTACCCGAGTATTAAATTGTTATTTACGCAGAAAATTTGCACGCAAAGGCGCGAAAGGAGCAAAGAAAAAATATATATAAAACCATAACATGATCAGGTTAGCGTATTTTGAAAAAAGTGATTTTGAACAATTGATAAAATGGGTGAATAGTGAAGAACTGCTAACTATCTGGTCGGGGAATATGTTTTCGTTCCCGTTAACAAAAGATAGCCTTGACTGGTACCTCGATGATACAAATGAACCCGGGAAATCTGATGCCTTTATCTACAAAGCGATTGATGAAGAAGGCGATACGGTGGGCCATATTTCTTTGGGCGGAATCAGCAAAAAAAACAAATCGGCCAGAATCAGCCGTGTATTGGTGGGTGATTTGAATAAAAAAAATAAAGGTGTCTGCCAGGGTATGGTGAATGCTGTTTTAAAAATAGGGTTTGAAGAGATGGGTCTGCACCGCATCGGCCTCGGTGTGTATGATACCAATGCCAATGCAGTTACGTGTTACCAGAAATGCGGCATGCTGATCGAAGGCACCCAGCGCGATATTTTATGGTATAAAAATACTTATTGGAGTATGGTTGAAATGGGGATGCTGGAGGAAGATTGGCGAAAAAGACAGCTTCAGGAAAGTATTAAATATTAAGTATAAAATACTATCACACCGGATGAACAACGTAATAAAACAAGTATAAATACCTGTTTTTACAATAAACCTGACTTACTATGTTTACACAGGATTCTATCGTAAACAATGGATACGCCTGTCATACAGAAAAACATATATGAAGTACATGGTCGTAAAATAATGCTCGACCGCGACCTGGCAAAATTGTACGAAGTCCCCACCAAATCGCTAAATCTTGCTGTAAAAAGGAATATGGATAGATTCCCATCCGATTTCATGTTTCAACTTACCAGAGAGGAACTATCCGTTTTGAGGTTTCATTTTGAAACCTCAAAACGGATAGTTCTTCTCTGGTAAGTTGAAACATGAAATCGGATGGGAA
>JANXUL010000178.1 GCA_025356235.1 Bacteroidota bacterium | reverse complement strand
CCCCCATGCCCACCCACCACCCCAAAAGTCAGCGTCGGTATACTAAACAAAAGACCTATTTATCTGTACTTATGACATACCCGTTAATTAAACATGCAAACTACCCGTGCCTCATATTTTGCAGACAAATGCAGCCTGTTTGCATATCATTTCCCCAAAAAACCGGTATAATAACAGACCTTCATATTCTTTAGGAAGACAGTTCAGCGTATGAAAAAATCATTTATTGTTTTATTGCACATAGGTTTTTGGGCCTGTTACTTCATTTTGATAGCAATCATGTTGGGTGTTTACTTTAGAAGCAATGTTCATGCAAATAACCCGGAAGCCAGAATTTTAAACGCCTTAAAAAGCCTGCTTTTTTTTGCATTCCTTCCTTCGTTTATTTCATACTGGACCTATTATCTTTTGTTGTTTCCCAGGTACCTACAACACAAAAAAGTTTTTCTTTCAGTTATTCATGGTATCACAATTTCTGCAATAGCAGCTATTATCGGGTATATCATGATCCGGTATTCTATAGAATCGGGTTATATGGTTGATATGGACGATGCTGGTAAACATGGCCGGTCTACTGCTGTTACGGTAATAGTTGCTATGACGCTTATTGGTTTGGTGTCTGGTGTAGTAGCCCTAATTATAAAAGGTTTTATCAACTGGTTTAATGAAAAGAAATTGAAAGAAGAACTAAAAGAAAAAAACCATGAAATGGAAATGGCTTTGATAAAATCGAAACTTGATCCACACCTTTTATTTAACACCATCAATAATATTGATGCATTAATTATTAAAGATGCCGTAGAAGCGTCCGACTATTTGAATAAATTATCAGACATGATGCGGTTTATGTTATATGAAACGATGGCTGAAAAAATTCTTTTGTCCCAGGAAATTGAATACATAGAAAAATACATCGCACTCCAAAAAATAAGGACGGCCAACGCAAATTATATACATTTTACGGTATCAGGTAATATTGGCAATAGATATATTGCACCGATGATCTTTATACCATTTATTGAAAATGCCTTTAAGCATACTACTAATAAGAAAATTGAAAATGCCATTACTGTCACTATCCTTATTACGGACAAAAAAATAAAGATGGTATGTGAAAATAAATTTGATTCAAAGCCCAAGGTTCGGCCAGTGAATAGCGGTTTAGGGAATGAACTCATTCAAAAAAGACTTCAGCTTATTTATGCTGATAAACACCTTTTAGAAATAAACAAAAACAATGAACTGTACAGCGTTCACTTAACAATTAACAATGGATAAATATACCTGCATTATTATAGAAGACGAGCCTCTTGCGCTTGAAAAAACGAAAGACTTTGTAAATAAAGTTCCTTTTTTGAATTTGAGTGCAACTTTCGACAATGCACTTAACGGACTAACATATTTGAACAATAATAAAGTGGATGTACTTTTTCTGGACATCAATATGGATGAATTATCCGGTATTGAATTATTGGAAAGTTCTAAAATAACCAGCCAGGTTATTATTACCACAGCCTATCAGGAATATGCATTAAAAGGTTACGAACTGCATATCACAGATTACCTGTTAAAGCCATTTACATTTAATCGCTTTTTACAAGCGGTAAATAAAGCACAGGAGAATTTAAGTAAGCGAATTGCGGAAAAACAATTGGATTTTATTTTCGTAAAAACAGAGAACCGTCTTGAAAAAATCATGATCAATGATATCCTTTACATAGAGGGTATGAGGGATTATCTGCGCATTCACATGCCAAACAAAAAAGTCATGACTTTGCAGAGCTTTAACGAGCTGGAACAGTTAATACCCGCTCATCTGGTATGCAGGGTCCACAAGTCGTATATGGTTGCAGTGAACAAGATAGAATCTATAGAACGGAGCAGGATAAAAATTGTAGATCAATTAATTCCTGTTTCAGAAACATACAAAGAGGCTTTTCTTAAACTCATCAACAGCAAGTCATAAACCTCCAATAATTTGGAAGACCAAAACCACCCATTGGCAGACATTCTCCTTCACTTTGCATAGCTTAATTGCAGGCCCACACTCAGTCATATACTTTTGCTTTAATTAATCAATCGCAAAAAAATTAAAGAAAAAAGTATGAAAAAAGTAGTACAAACCGGGCTTGTCATATGTATGATTTTCCTGTCAGCAACAACATTTAGCCAAATTCGAACACCGGGAATAGAAAAAACAGAACAGGTTAAAAAAACTCCAAAAACCTACCTGGATCTGATGATAAATGTTGTGAGTACAAACCTCAATTATGGTGGAGCTAACAGCAGCCTGGCTGATTATAAAAAATCTAATAATGGCATACAGGCCGGGGCATCATTTCAGGCAGGCATTACACCAGGCTTTTCAATTGTTTCCGAGCTATACTTTATGAGGAAAGGGGGTAAATTAAAAACCAATAATCCATTAACCACCAGCGAATCAAGCCTTCATTTAAATACAATTGAATTACCGGTGCTGGCTCGTTTTCATTTTGG
>JANXUL010000056.1 GCA_025356235.1 Bacteroidota bacterium | reverse complement strand
CCTTTTTTAAAATTGGTAGCTGCCTGCAATGATGCTTTTGAAGCAATGAAAGCGTTACAGGAAAATAAAATCGATCTGGTATTTATTGATATCCAAATGCCTGGATTAACGGGGTTACAGTTTATTGGAAGCCTTGAAAATAAACCATTGGTAATTTTTATTACGGCATATAAACAATATGCACTGGAAAGTTATGATTTATCTGTTGTGGATTATTTGGTGAAGCCTGTCCAATTGGATAGATTTATTAAAGCCTGTAACAGAGCCAAAGAGCTTTACGAATTGAAAGCATTAAAAAAACAGAATATTGTACCTCCATCAAAAGACTATTTCTTTTTAAATGTTGATTACAGTCTGGTTAAAGTAATGTTTGAAGACATTATTTGGATCGAAGGATTAAGAGATTATATTAAAGTAAACCTTAAAAGTACAAAAAAACCTTTGATAGTAAGAACAAGTCTTAAAGCAATAGAGCTCGAACTATCGCCAAATAAATTCATAAGGATTCATAAATCCTATTTAATTGCTATTTCTGCAATAACAGCAGTTCGTAAGAATACCATTTTTATAAAAGAAACGGAATTACCTGTTGGTGAAACATTTCGTGATACCATTGATAAACTTACCAGAAAAGAATTATAATTTTTCTATCTCAGGGTGCACTTTTTTTGTTGCTTTTCTATGTTGCCATAAAAAGAAAAATCCCCAACACAGGCTTGTAATATGGACTGCCTGATAACTAATTTTTCTCCATAATAAATAATCAGCTTTTGCTGCATCTGTTTTGATGAATATTAAACCAATAAGCGAGGGAACTATTGTGCCAATAATCAGACATAAAGTTCATCCTTTTTTATCCGGCACACTTACATAACGGTTCTTATTCTTTACATTATTGTCACATTCAAGGATCCCGCTGACCTATGGGCATAAAAAAAGGGAGATATCATGAATACCTCCTTTTTTTTAAAAATATTTTTTACTGCCCCCAGATACGGTAAACCATATACATGATGAGTAATCCAACTACCGTGAGTATCAGCCCGCTTACTCTTTTCTTTTTAATGAAAAGCAAAAGTATCAAACCGGTCAGTGAGATCAGCACCATTAATGCAGCAGCGATATCGATCACCCATGACCAAACCCTACCTGTATCGCGTCCTTTGTGCAGGTCGTTGATAAAGCCTACAAAACCGGTTAGTGTCACCGCCAATTCGTATGCGCCGGTTTGCCTGTTTATAAAAGCATCTGCTTCATAACCCGGCCCTTTATAAGCGATACTTACCTTTCCATCATCGATCCTGAAATCACTTACGGCTCCTTTTACTTTATATATATTACGGAAATATTCAGCAATATTGAGTTTGGCCACGAGGTTAGTGTCTTTGTTATTTACCCATTCAGGTTTCAGGTTTCCTTTTTCCTGTGTAGTTTGTGTTTTACCCTGGAAATAATCGGCATGATTTAACGTAATCCCTGTAACTGAAAAGAAAAGTACGATCGCAAAACTGATCATCGACAAATAAATATGCAACCAGCGTGTAACCCGTGAGGCTCTTCTTCTAAAAACATTTTTCCAATGTTTGGGATCTTTTGCATGTTTAATGTCCGTCATATCAGTTGGCTGCTTTTTTTCGGTAGTCAATAGAAGCTGATGCCACTTCTACACCTCCAGTAAGTGTGGCGGTTTGTGGTTTACCTGACAAATTCATTTCCTTGCTGAGAATCTGGTAAGTTCCGTGTTCGCGAGCGGCCTCAATAAAGATCGTATACTTGCCGGGCTTTACATAATTGCCTTTATCATCTTTACCATCCCATTTCAAAGAATACTTACCTGCAGAACGTGTGGCACCTGAAACAGAACCGATACCTGCAGCATCAGCAGAAACTTTTGAAAAACAAGCACTGTACCAAGCCCTTAATTCATGCAACCAACGATCCTTGTTAAACCAAACAGTAAGGGTGCGTACAGGGTTCGTATCCGGGTCTGCCACCCATACCGCCACAAAAGGCCTGCGGGTAAAACCGGGTAACTGGGCCAATTCAAGATTCACCACTAATTCATAATCAGTGTTCCACTGATCGGGTTTGGCAAGCACCGGTTTTGCTTTTTTGTCGGCAGGAATTTTCAATGCTCCCCACCCTTTGCTGGCAATCCGTTCTCCATCTTTGGTAATGATCATATATTCTGTGCCGGGAATGGTGGAAGCTAATTGTATACTTTCTTCCGGGCTCAACACATTGAAAGCAGTTGCCAGGGCTCCGGCGTCTGTTGCATTAGGGGAAACAACCGTAGCGCTGATCACATTACCGGCAGGTAACCCTGTTCTGGGATCTATGATATGCGAATACCATTTACCATTGATCAGTTCCCCGCGGCGATAGTTGCCACTGGTGGCGATAGCCTTATTACTGATCAATACTTTATCTAATGGCACATCATTTTCTGCGTCTGCTTTGGGATCACTTATCTGAACAGTTTCTTTCTGGTTACCCGCTACTACAATATCGCCGCCGATATTTACAATAGCTGCATTTACTTCATCCACTGCCATAGCAGCATCGGCAGCATGTTTGATGATATAACTTTTGGCAAATGAATTTAACATGAGTGGGGCATTGTTCAGGTGTTTGGCTGTTTGTGTTGATACATCCAATACCCAGTGTTTGTTTTGTACCTGTGCAACAGCATTATTCATTTCTTTCTGTGTAGGCAGGGTTTGTTTGGCGGCAGCTTCTTTCCAGAGTTTATTGATCACCTGTGCAGAAGCATCCAGCGCACCGCCGCTGCGTAGCTTCCATTGATCGAAGAGATTTAACACTTCAAACAGTTCTGGTGAAATATGTTTTGCTTCATTTGATGTCTTCATCCATTTGCTGAATTCACTGTTGGCATCATATCCGCTTAAGATCCCTGAAAGGCGTTCAATTTCTTTGATCGCAGCAGCTTCTGCAACAGCGGCCTGTTTTTCAGAACCTGCTTTTATTTTGATCTCCATGGATGTTCCCAATACATTTTCGAAATGCGAAACATAAAGTTTGAAAATCTTTTTTGTTTTGGGCAACGGGGATGCCCAGGCAGTTACAGAATTGAGTAAAAAAGAGAAAACGAATAATCTTGCTAACAGTTTCATGTATAAAAATTTGATGTTACTGAATGTTTATGCCTGTAAATACAATGGTTATGGAAATTACAGGCAACCTAAGTTGCAACACTTATGAATTTGAGAAATATTTTATAGGTGATCTGCCTGTTTTTATCGGGTAGCGCCTACTAAAATTTACAAATAAGAAGAAAATACGTTTTCGGGTTAAAACAATATGGTAATCGTCAGAACGAGTCTTAAAGCAATAGAGACCGAACTTTCGCCAAATAAATTTATAAGGATTCATAAATCCTATTTAATTGCTATTTCTGCAATAACTGCGGTTCGTAAGAACTGCATTTTTATAAAAGAAATGGAATTACCCGTTGGTGAAACATTCCGTAATACAATTGATAGACTTACCGGAAAAGACCTATAATTTCTCTACCTCTTGGTGCACTTTTTTTGTTGCTTTTCTATGTTGCCATAAAAGAAAAATCGCCAACACATGCTAGTAATATACACAGCCCGATAATTGATTGCCTAAAGGCAATAAATCGCTCTCGAAAAATTGATTTGCGTCAACTTTGCTGCGTGAATGTTGCTTAAAATAACAAAATAAGGGGTTCGATTTCAATCCCGACTCTATAATAGGATACGTTTATAGCGTTTCCTTTTTTATTTGTGAGAACCGTGCATTTATTATTAAAATACAGGAATAGAATGCCAAAATACTTGATACTGCATTCCTGCAATCCGATTTTCCACCTGCCGCGAAAGCGTTAAAACGGCCATTCGTCGCATCATTTCCCGCTTTTGTCGAATATATCGGGCCAATTGGGTTAGGGTAGTTATTTTTAAGATACATAGCCTGTCATTTGTCGAGGCGGGTATTTTCTAACCAACACATTGCTTTATGCCTGCCATACTACCTCACTCCCGGAAAATTATTTTTATTGCTTTTTTGCTTTTTTACCTGCTCGGCCATTCCATTGCACAGGATAACAATTCTATTGTAAGAGTTGCCAATCAAAATGGACCTGTATTGGGTTATTCTGCCTCGTCGGGCGTAAAGCTTCTGACGGTCAATGGCCTGCACTTCAAAGACCTTAACCGGGATGGTAAACTTGATAAATATGAAGATTGGAGATTGAGTGTTGACGAACGTGCCAAAGACCTGGCTTCAAAAATGACTATAGAACAGATCGCAGGGCTTATGCTGTACAGTGGCCATCAGGCGATACCGGCCAACCCGAGTGGATTCGGTGCCGCCACGTACAACGGT
>JANXUL010000162.1 GCA_025356235.1 Bacteroidota bacterium | reverse complement strand
AGAGAGCGCGGTATTACAATTAATACTGCTCACGTTGAGTACCAAACTGCAAACCGTCACTATGCGCACGTTGACTGTCCGGGTCACGCGGATTATGTAAAGAATATGATTACCGGTGCTGCCCAGATGGACGGTGCTATTTTGGTAGTTGCTGCCACTGACGGACCTATGCCTCAAACAAGAGAGCATATCCTGTTGGCCCGCCAGGTAGGTGTGCCAAGTATGGTTGTTTTCATGAATAAAGTTGATTTGGTAGATGATCCTGAATTGCTGGAACTGGTTGAAATGGAAATCCGTGAGATACTGACTAAAAACGGGTTCGATGGTGATAATACACCAATTATTCAGGGTTCTGCAACAGGCGCTATGGCTGAAGATCCAAAATGGGTTGCAAAGATCGACGAATTAATGGAAGCAGTAGACAGCTACATTCCTTTACCTCCCCGCCCGGTTGATTTACCATTCCTGATGAGTGTGGAAGATGTGTTCTCTATCACAGGTCGTGGAACAGTTGCTACAGGCCGTATTGAGCGTGGACGTATCAAAGTAGGTGAGCCGATTGAAATAGTAGGTCTGATGGAATCCCCGTTAAGTTCTACTGTAACAGGTGTTGAAATGTTCAAAAAACTCCTGGATGAAGGTGAAGCCGGAGATAATGCAGGTTTATTGTTACGTGGTATTGAAAAAGCACAGATCCGTCGTGGTATGGTATTGTGCAAACCAGGTACTATTACACCACACACCGAATTTAAAGGTGAAGTGTATGTATTGAGTAAAGATGAAGGTGGACGTCACACACCATTTTTTAACAAATACCGTCCTCAGTTTTATTTCCGTACAACAGACGTAACAGGTGAGTGTACACTTCCTGCCGGAACAGAAATGGTTATGCCAGGTGATAATATCGGTATAACTGTAAAACTGATCCAACCTATCGCGATGGAGAAAGGTCTGAAATTCGCTATCCGTGAAGGTGGTCGTACAGTAGGTGCCGGACAGGTAACTGAAATTTTAAAATAAGCGCAAAGCCACAAGCTTTTTGCTTCAGGCAAATGTTTTTTAATTACATTTGTTATATCACGCTAAAAGCTGTTCCGGACCTCCGGAATAGCTTTTAGCTTTCTACGGGCATCGTACAACGGTTAGTATTAAGGTCTCCAAAACCTTCGATCTGGGTTCGAATCCTAGTGCCCGTGCGAGTTAATTTGAAGGTGAGGCAATTTGGAAATTTGAAAATGGAAATTCAAATTTTCGGATTGTATTTAATTTTCAAATTTTCAAATTTTCAAATTTTCAAATTGGAACCATGAACAAAATCGCAACCTATTTCAAAGAGAGTTACCGGGAACTGATGGAGAAAGTAACCTGGCCTTCATGGATACAGTTGCAGCAAAGCACTGTAATTGTTTTGGTGGCTACCGTTATTATAACAGCTATGGTATGGGTGATGGATTTTTCCAGTAACCAATTGTTGAAGCTGATTTATTCATTATTTAAGTAAAACAGCATGGAACCAGTAGTAGTTGAAACAGCAGGGGTAGAAACCGCAGCACCACAAGCTGAAACCAAGTGGTATGTACTTCGTGTGGTTAGTGGTAAAGAACGCAAGGTGAAAGAATACCTGGATAAGGATATTATTCGCAGCGGCTGGCAGGAGATTATCAAACAGATTTTCCTTCCGATGGAAAAAGTGTACAAGGTGCAGAACGGTAAAAAAGTAATGCGCGAGAAAAACTATTTCCCCGGGTATGTAATGATGGAAGTACTGGATGGCAAACTGAATGATGATATCGTACAGCATATCAGTAATATCAGCAATGTAATGCACTTTCTCACAGATGGAAAAGGTTCTAAAGGCAACATCATTTCCCTCCGTAAAAGCGAAGTGAATAAAATGCTGGGTAAGGTTGATGAGATGAATGACCAGGGTGTAACCATGAGCGAACCATTTATCATAGGTGAAACCATCAAGATCATAGAAGGGCCTTTCAACGACTTTAATGGTGTGATCGAAGATGTAAATGATGAAAAGAAAAAACTGAAAGTAACCGTAAAAATATTCGGACGTTCAACCCCTGTTGAGCTTAGCTACATGCAGGTTGAGAAATTGAGTTAAAACAGTTACAAGCTTTGAGCTACCAGCCTTGGCAGTAAATAATATATCTCAAAAAGGCCATCTGTTTTTTCGGATGGCCTTTTATTTTTACATTATTCCCTTTTTTTCTTATTGAAATGCTTGAAGTTATATGAAGTTCAATAAGGAGAAAAACGAACAGAAAAGGGATATTTTGCTATAACGGTTAAACACTTTAAAAGAACATACCATGAAAAATATCATTCTTTTTTTGACAGTTATTTGCATCGGTTATTCAGTAAATGCGCAACCCCCAAAAGTGCCCGCTGATGCCGGTGCTGTATTTGGCGAAAAAACTACCGCTGATGATGCCATTACAGTTGACCAGTTATTTGCGATCATGAAAACCCAGGAAAAAAATAAAGAACTGAAGATAAAGTTGAAAGGCGTGGTTACTGAAGTTTGCAAGATGGAAGGCTGTTGGATAAAAGTACAGTCACCCGATGGTAGCATGATGGTAAAAATGAAGGACCATACATTTATGGTACCGGTGATATTAAATGGTAAAAACATTGTCATTAATGGTATAGCCAATGAGAAATTAACCACCGTTGAGCAACTTCGCCATTTTGCCGAGGATGCCGGGAAAAGTAAAAAAGAGATAGCAAGAATAACTGAGGCCAAAAGAGAAATAATTGTTCAGGCGAAGGGGATTTTAGTGCTTTAATAGCTGATTGTTAATTAGTTAAAAGAGTTAAAGTAGTTTAAAAGGGCTAAAAATACCTATTTAACCTTTTTAACCTTTTTCTTGATTTTTCTATACTAAATCCTTACCTTTGCCGCCCCAAAAGTTCTTTATAACAAAGAATGATTGAATTTGGGAGTTCCACTTAATGTGGGACGCTATTACCAATTAAATCTAAAAAAAATGGCAAAAGAAATCTCTGGCTTCGTGAAGCTGCAGGTGAAAGGCGGACAAGCCAATCCTGCGCCTCCGGTAGGCCCAGCACTCGGTTCTAAGGGTGTTAACATTATGGAGTTCTGTAAGCAATTTAATGCTCGGACCCAGGACAAAATGGGAAAAGTCGTTCCTGTTTTGATCACCGTTTATACAGATAAGTCTTTCGACTTCGTCCTCAAAACTGCTCCCGCAGCTGTCCAGTTAATGGAAGCCGCCAAGGTTCAAAAAGGTTCAAAAGAAAGTAATCGTGATAAAGTGGGTAAAGTAACCTGGGAACAGGTTGAGGTTATCGCTAAAGACAAGATGACTGATTTGAATGCTTTTACGCTGAACAGTGCAATGAGTATGGTTGCCGGTACTGCCCGCAGTATGGGATTAACCGTTGACGGAAAAGCCCCATGGGAAAACTAATTTTATTCACCCTCAAACATTAGAAAATGTCACTTACTAAAAAAATGAAAGTAGCAGTAACTAAGGTGGATAAAAATAAAGTTTATTCCCTGAAAGATGCTTCTACACTCGTAAAAGAAATTAATTGTACCAAGTTTGATAGTTCTGTTGATCTGCATATCCGTTTGGGTGTAGATCCCAAGAAAGCTGATCAGCAGGTTCGTGGAACTGTATCATTACCACATGGTACCGGTAAAACCAAAAAAGTATTGGTGCTTTGTACACCCGATAAAGAAGCCGCTGCAAAAGAAGCAGGTGCTGATTATGTTGGATTGGATGAGTTCATTACCAAGATTGAAGGCGGTTGGGTTGATGTAGATGTAATTATCGCAACACCGGCTGTAATGCCTAAGATTGGTAAATTAGGTAAAGTATTGGGTCCACGTAACCTGATGCCAAACCCTAAAACAGGAACCGTTACCAATGATGTGGCAGGTGCTGTAAATGAAGTAAAAGGTGGTAAGATCGCCTTCAAAGTTGATAAAGCAGGTATTGTACATGCTTCTATCGGCCGCGTATCATTTGCATCAGATAAGATTGCAGAAAACAGCGCAGAACTTATTAATGCCATCATTAAGTTGAAACCATCTACCGCTAAAGGTATTTACCTGAAAGGTGTAAGTATGGCCAGCACAATGAGTCCTGGTATCACATTAGACACTAAATCATTAATGAACTAATCCTGGTGATCCCGACCAACAGTCGGGAGATGACCCGGGTTTTTAAAAAGATTAGTTATGACAAAGATTCAAAAAAATGAGGTGATTGAAATCCTTAAAGGAAAATTCACTCAGTATAATAATTTTTACATTACCGATACAGAATCACTTTCTGTTGCGCAGGTAACCAAACTACGCCGCACCTGTTTTGATAAGCAGGTTGAAATGAAAGTGGCTAAAAATACATTGATACGTAAGGCACTCGAATCACTGGATGCTGAAAAGTATACGGGCGTTTACGAGTCTTTAAACAATGTAACCGCTTTGATGTTCTCTGAGAACCCTAAAGAACCGGCCCTTATCATCAGTTCTTTCCGTAAGGCAAGCAATGGTGACAAACCTGTTTTGAAAGCAGCTTTCATCAACGGAGAAATTTATACTGGCGATACTAGCCTGAGTGCACTTACCAAGATCAAGACCAAGAATGAATTAATTGGTGAAGTGATCGGATTACTGCAATCACCTGCCAAACGTGTACTGGCTGCTTTATTGCACCACCACGAAAAACAGGCTGCCGGTACGCCTGTTGCTGAAACTGTTGCTGTTGATGCGCCGGTGGTGAATGCGCCTGTTGCAGAAGCACCCGCAGCTCCGGAAGCTCCGGCGGCTGATGCACCTGCAGCAGAATAATTTGAAAAATTGAAAATGTGACAATTTGAAAATATTGCCTGACTTTTTCAATCTTCAATTAATAAATGATTAACCGGAAACTGAAATACGTCGTTTGAGAATTTTCAAATTTTCAAATTTTCAAATTTTCAAATTTCCGATTTAATAAGAATCAAATTTTTTTAAACCATCCGTCGGATCCGGCCATAAGCGGGATATGAAGACGGAAAAAATTTAAACACATGGCAGACGTAAAAGCATTAGCCGAAACATTAGTAGGCTTAACAGTAAAACAAGTTCAGGAATTAGCTGATGTATTGAAAGCTGATTACGGTATTGAACCAGCTGCAGCGGCAGTGGTTATGTCAGGCGGCGATGGCGGCGGAGCAGCAGCAGTTGAAGAAAAAACTGCATTTGATGTAATCCTGGTTAGCGGCGGTCCAAGCAAATTAACCGTTGTTAAGATCGTTAAAGAATTAACCGGTCTTGGACTGAAAGAAGCCAAAGACTTAGTTGATAGCGCCCCTAAAGCAATTAAAGAAGGCATCTCTAAAGCTGAAGCTGACGAATTAGTAGCTAAGCTGAAAGAAGCCGGTGCTGAGGTAGAAGTTAAATAAGCTTTTGTTTTACAAAAAATATAAGCCGGTAAGATGATTCTTACCGGCTTTTTTATGTACCGGCATTCTACCTGTTCGTGTACCGTGATGAGGGAATCGTAAGTTTTGACTGCACTCACAGGTAGTTGTTTTTTTAACATCAAACTTACCATTGGCGTTTCACGTTTTGCATTTCGATGAATGGTTTTGAAATACCAAACAAAATCGTAACATTTACAATCACTAAAATCACTGTATGAAAAAAATAAATATCCTGTTTGCTGGAGGTTTGCTGATACTGGCTTCCTGTAAAAACAATGCCGATACACCTTACTTTGATAAAGCCGGTATGGATACCACTGTTCAACCTGGTGATAATTTCTTCCGTTATGCAAATGGTAACTGGATTAAAAATACCAAAATCCCTGATGACCAAAGCGGTTGGGGTAGTTTTTATACTTTGTATGATGGTAACCTGAAAAAACTACGGACTATATTGGATGAAGTATCGGCTAAAAAAGACCATCCCAAAGGAACGGCTGAACAAAAAGTAGGTGATTTTTATGCAAGCGGCATGGATACGGTAGCGATTGAAAAAGCTGGTTATGAGCCACTGAAACCTATGCTGGCAAAGATTGATGCAATAAAAGATTATAAAGAACTCCTCAGCCTTTTAGCTGACAATGCAAAAGAAGGAGACGGCGACCTGGTAGGCTTTTATGTAGGTGCAGATGAACGAAACAGCGTTAAAAATATATTAGTGCTCTATCAAACAGGCACTTCGCTTCCTGAGAAAGACTATTATACTAAAACAGATTCTATCACGGTAAATCAAAGAAACAAACTTGTAGACCATGCGGCTAAATATTTCTCGCTGGTAGGTGTGGATGAAACGACGGCTAAAAAATCGGCCCAGTCTGTTCTGGCCCTGGAAACTGAAATTGCAAAATCACATATAACCCCTGTAGAGCAAAGGGACCCGATAAAGAATTACAATAAAATGTCTGTTGCAGAACTGGAGAAGTTGGCCCCGAATATCAACTGGGCAGATAATTTTAGCAAAATGGGTATTAAAACGGATAGTATAAATGTATCGCAACCTAAATACTACCAGGCGTTGAGTGTATTGCTTGCCTCTCGGCCGATTGATGTATGGAAACAGAAAGTAAAGTTCGATTATATTACCAGCAACGCTTCTTTATTGAACAAGTCATTCCGGGATGAACGCTTTGCTTTCAATAAATTATTTTCCGGAGCCAAAACACAACCGGAACGCTGGAAGAAAATGGTAAGCCTGAGCGATAATGGTTTGAAAGACCTGCTTGGACAATTATTCGTTGAGAAATACTTTCCTCCTGAAGCAAAAAAACGGATGGATGAACTGGTCAATAACCTGCAGATAGCTTTCAAGGCAAGGATAAGCAAGCTTGACTGGATGAGTGATACCACCAAGCAAAAGGCACAGGAAAAATTAGCCGCTTTCCTGAAAAAAATCGGGTATCCGACCAAATGGAAAAATTATGATGATGTTGAGATCAGCCGTGATCATTTCTATGCAAATATGCGCAGCATGGCCAAACATGATTATAAAGAAAACATTGGTAAAGTAGGCAAGCCGGTTGATAAAACTGAGTGGGGTATGACCGCGCCTACTGTGAATGCCTATTATAACCCAACGTTCAACGAGATTGTTTTCCCAGCCGGCATTCTACAGTTCCCTTTCTTTGATATGAAAGCCGATGATGCCATCAACTACGGCGGTATTGGTTTGGTAATTGGCCATGAGATGACACACGGCTTTGACGACCAGGGCAGGCAATACGATGCAGCAGGTAACCTGAAAGATTGGTGGCTGCCAAAAGATGGAGAGTTGTTTAAATCGAAAGCAAAAAGTGTGGTAAACCAATACAATTTATTTATTGTGTTGGATAGCTTACATGTAAATGGGGAATTGACATTGGGAGAGAACCTTGCAGATATTGGCGGACTGGCCATTGCATGGGATGCATTCAAACTGACTGAACAGGGAAAGAGTGATACAAAGATTGATGGTTTTACACCCGATCAAAGATTCTTCCTTGGATTTGCACAGGCATGGAGGATTATAAACAGGCCCGAGACGGTCCGCACAGGTATCACAACGGATCCACATTCACCTGATGAATACAGGGTGCTGGGGCCATTGTCTAATTTTGAACCTTTTTATAAAACGTATAACCTGACCGAAAAGAACAAAATGTTCCGTCAGCCGGCTGAGAGGGCGAGGATTTGGTAAAAGTACATTCAAACAACAGCAAGAACCGATTTAGCTAAACCGACTTTGCTATTATTTACCGGCGCAATTGTTGGATGGATAGCAAAACTGCTTATAAGTATATGATTTACATATGATTGTGAGCAAAATTATTTTTTATTAGATATCTGAAAGGCAAGAGAGTTTATCCAAATCACCTTTAAAAAATGCTTGAATTCCTTATCTCTGGCTCTAAAAGTGTATTTGAAAGAGTTTTATCCACAAAAGGGGTAGTTGGTCCAAAATTTGTTTTTTAAATTTCTTCTCATTCCTTACCTTTGCCATCCTTAATTTTGGGCTGTTTAGCGGGTGGACATTTTTATCATTATCATTTGAATGGTGAATGAGCCGATTGTACGCTAAGAGAATCTTTCAATTCTCCCCAAATTTTTTTGCATAAAAACCGGTTTCCATACATATGTCTACAACTACATTGAACAACAGGGTCAACTTCGGAAAAACAAGACATTTAGCCGATGCGCCTGACCTCCTCGACATTCAGTTAGAATCTTTCAGAGAATTTTTCCAATTAGAAACTACGCCTGATAAACGAAATGTGGAAGGGCTGTTTCGTGTGTTCAAGGAAAACTTTCCTATTACAGACACGCGTAACATTTTCATGCTGGAGTTCCTGGATTATTTCATAGATCCGCCACGTTACACAATTGACGAGTGTATGGAGCGTGGTTTAACTTACGCTGTTCCCCTGAAAGCCAAACTCAGATTGAGCTGTAATGATGAGGAGCACGTGGATTTCCAAACCATCGTCCAGGATGTATTCTTAGGAAACATACCATACATGACACCCCGCGGAACTTTTGTAATTAATGGTGCCGAGCGTGTGGTGGTATCGCAGTTACACCGTTCACCGGGTGTATTCTTTGGCCAGTCTGTTCACCCCAACGGAACCAGGATTTACTCTGCAAGGGTAATCCCTTTCAAAGGTGCGTGGATGGAATTTGCCACAGATATCAACAATGTAATGTATGCTTACATTGACCGTAAGAAAAAATTCCCGGTAACTACTTTATTGCGTTCTATTGGTTTTGAAACGGATAAGGATATTCTGGAACTTTTCGGTATGGCCGATGAAGTGAAAGCAGACAAAAAATCATTGGCCCACCAGGTAGGCAGAAAATTAGCTGCACGTGTTCTTAGAACATGGGTAGAAGATTTTGTAGATGAAGATACAGGAGAGGTGGTGAGCATCGAGCGTAACGAAATCGTGATGGAACGTGATACCGTTCTGGATGAAGAAGCCATTGCTACCATTATTGAAATGGAAGTGAAGAGTGTATTCATTCAAAAAGAAGATGTAGGTGGAGATTATGCCATCATCTATAACACATTAAACAAAGATACTTCGAACAGTGAACTGGAAGCGGTTCAGCATATCTATCGCCAATTGCGTGGTGCTGATGCCCCTGACAACGAAACTGCCCGTGGTATTATTGATAAATTATTCTTCAGTGATAAACGTTATGACCTTGGAGAAGTGGGCCGTTATAAAATTAACCGCAAACTCAACCTGGATTATCCTTTGCAGAAGAAAGTACTGACCAAGCAGGATATTATCGAGATCATCAAATACCTGGTTCGTTTAACGAATGCCAAGGCCGATATTGATGATATTGATCACCTGAGCAACCGTCGCGTACGTACCGTGGGTGAGCAGTTATATGCCCAATTTGGTGTTGGTCTGGCCCGTATGGCCCGTACCATCCGTGAAAGAATGAACGTGCGTGATAATGAGGTATTTACTCCGGTAGACCTGATCAATGCAAGAACTTTATCGTCTGTTATCAATTCATTCTTCGGAACATCGCAGTTATCTCAGTTCTTAGACCAAACCAATCCATTGAGTGAGATCACGCACAAGCGTCGTATTTCTGCATTAGGGCCAGGCGGTTTAAGTCGTGAGAGAGCCGGTTTCGAAGTTCGTGACGTACACTATTCGCACTATGGCCGTTTGTGTACTATTGAAACACCGGAAGGACCCAACATCGGTCTGATCTCCACACTTTGCGTACACGCTGCTATCAACGATATGGGCTTCATCGAAACTCCTTACCGTAAAGTAGTGGATGGTAAAGTGAACATGAAGGAATTGACTTTCCTGAGTGCGGAAGAAGAAGATTCAGCCAAAATTGCCCAGAGTAATTCTCCTTTGAATGAAAAAGGACAGTTTACTGAAGACAAGGTCGTATCTCGCCAGACAGGCGATTTCCCGATTCTTGATAAAGAAGAAGTAGAGTATATGGACGTTGCGCCAAACCAGATTGTTGGTTTGAGTGCGTCTTTGATTCCTTTCCTTGAACATGATGATGCCAACCGTGCCCTGATGGGTTCGAACATGCAACGCCAGGCGGTTCCTTTGTTACGTCCTGAAGCTCCGATTGTAGGAACAGGTCTTGAAGGAAAAGCTGCCCGTGATGCACGTATCCAGATGCACGCAGAAGGCAACGGTATTGTTGAGTTTGTTGATGCAAACGAAATTCATGTACGTTACGACCGTAACGACCTGGACCGTTTGGTGAGTTTTAATGATGACCTGCAGATATATAAATTAACCAAGTTCATCAAAACGAACCAGGCTACCTGTATTAATCTGCGCCCGGCAGTTAAGAAAGGACAGAAAGTGAAGAAAGGTGATTTCTTAACTGAAGGATATGCAACCAAAGATGGTGAACTGGCATTGGGCCGGAACCTGCAAGTGGCGTTCATGCCATGGAAGGGTTACAACTTTGAGGATGCCATCGTAATCAGTGAGAAAGTGGTACGTGAAGACTTATTTACTTCTGTGCATATTGAAGAATACGAATTAGAAGTACGTGACACGAAATTAGGTGAAGAAGAGCTGACACCGGATATACCAAACGTTTCTGAAGAAGCCACCAAGGACCTGGATGAGCATGGAATTATCAGGATCGGTGCCACTATTAAAGAAGGTGATATCCTGATTGGTAAGATCACACCAAAAGGTGAATCTGATCCTACACCGGAAGAGAAATTATTGCGTGCCATTTTTGGTGACAAAGCAGGTGATGCAAAAGATGCTTCTCTGAAAGCACCCAACGGAACAGAAGGTGTGGTGATTGACAAGAAACTTTTCCAGCGTGCGAAGAAAGATAAGAATGGTAAGATCCGTGAAAAAGCATTGTTAGAAAAAGTTGAAAAAGTTCACCAGCAAAATACAGAAACACTGAAAGAGTTGTTACTGGAAAAACTGCAGACCTTGTTGAAAGACAAATCATCTACAGGTGTAAGTAACAACTTTGGTGAAATGCTGATAGGTAAAGGTGCCAAGTTCAATCAAAAGAACCTCGCTACCATTGATTACCAGAATGTAAATCCTTTGGGTTGGACAGCTGATGCAAAAACGGATGACCAAATCAACACGTTATTGCACAACTACAGCATTAAATTCAACGAAGAATTAGGCCGTTATAAGAGAGAGAAATTCAATATTTCTATCGGGGATGAATTACCTGCCGGTGTGTTGAAACTGGCGAAAGTTTACCTGGCTGTTAAACGTAAACTGAAAGTGGGTGATAAGATGGCGGGCCGTCACGGTAACAAAGGTATTGTTGCGAAAATTGTACGTGCAGAAGACATGCCATTCATGGAAGACGGAACACCGGTTGATATTGTGCTGAATCCATTGGGTGTACCATCGCGTATGAACCTCGGACAGATCTATGAAACGATCTTAGGATGGACTGGTAAGAAATTAGGATTGAAATTCTCAACCCCGATTTTTGATGGTGCTTCTACAGACCAGATAGAAGATTATTGTAAGCAGGCCGATATCCCAAGAAACGGACATACTTATTTATATGATGGTGAAACAGGGGAGCGTTTCCACCAGAAAGCCACTGTGGGTGTGATATACATTATCAAACTGCACCACATGGTTGATGATAAAATGCATGCCCGTTCAATCGGACCATACAGCTTGATTACCCAACAGCCGTTGGGTGGTAAGGCACAGTTTGGTGGACAGCGTTTCGGAGAGATGGAGGTATGGGCACTGGAAGCATATGGTGCTGCCAACATCCTGCAGGAATTGCTGACACTCAAATCGGATGACATTATCGGCCGCGCGAAGACTTATGAAGCGATCGTGAAAGGTGATAATATCCCACGTCCGGGTGTACCTGAATCATTCAATGTATTGGTACATGAATTGAGAGGCTTGGGTCTTGATCTGAAATTTGAATAAGATATCATGAGCTGTGAGTCGTTAGTTGTGAGTGAAAACGCACGACTAACGATTCACGACTGGTGAATAGCGGTATTGCTGCACAAGGGTGCGACGCAACAGTTGCTGAAGTAAGATTCTACAGCTGGTAACAAAATAAAATAATACAAATCCTCAACAGAGATATGGCAATGAAAAGAGATAATAAACCGAGACCAACTTTCTCTCAGATCACTATCAGCTTAGCATCGCCTGACAGTATCCTTGAAAGAAGTTTTGGCGAAGTACTGAAGCCTGAAACCATTAACTACCGTACTTATAAGCCGGAGCGTGATGGTTTGTTTTGTGAAAGAATTTTCGGGCCGGTAAAAGATTATGAGTGTGCCTGCGGTAAGTATAAGCGTATCCGTTATAAGGGTATCGTATGCGACCGTTGTGGTGTTGAAGTGACCGAGAAGAAAGTACGCCGCGAACGTATGGGCCATATTAAATTAGTGGTGCCTGTAGTACATATCTGGTACTTCAAAAGTTTGCCTAACAAGATTGGTTATTTATTGGGAATGAGTTCTAAGAAATTAGAAACCATTGTGTATTATGAAAGATATGTAGTGATCCAGGGCGGTATTAAAGAGAACCTTAACATGGGCGATCTTTTAACCGAAGAAGAATACCTTGATATCCTTGATAATTTACCAAAAGATAACCAGTACTTACCTGAAGATGATTCCAACAAATTTGTTGCGAAGATGGGAGCAGAAGCTGTTCATGCTTTATTGGAGAGGATTGACCTTGATGGTTTGAGTTTCTCTTTACGTAATGCAGCTGCTACAGAAACTTCACAACAACGTAAAGCGGATGCGCTGAAGCGTTTGAGTGTGGTTGAATCTTTCCGTGATGCAAGTACAAGAATAACCAACCGCCCCGAGTGGATGGTAATGCAATATATTCCTGTTATTCCACCGGAACTGCGTCCATTGGTACCATTGGATGGTGGCCGTTTTGCGAGCTCGGATTTAAATGATTTATACCGTCGGGTGATTATCCGTAATAACCGTTTGAAAAGATTGTTGGAAATTAAAGCACCGGAAGTAATCTTGCGTAATGAAAAACGTATGTTACAGGAAGCCATCGATTCA
>JANXUL010000257.1 GCA_025356235.1 Bacteroidota bacterium | reverse complement strand
TCCATAACAGGCATACTGATATCGATCACTGCAATGTCTGGCAAAGGGGCAATTTTGAGGTGATCCAGGAATGCCTGGCCATTGGACGCTTCAATAGAAACATGGATATTAGAATCCAGTTCTAATATTTTTTTGATGCCTTTCCTTAACATGGTGTGGTCATCGATCAGTGCTATGGTAATCATGGATATCATGGTTCTTAGCTATTTTCTATCATGGGAGAATCTGCTTCTACAATATTTTATGATGAATGACAATTGTTAATACTAACAACCTTAGGGTTGATACTTAAATAACTTTCATACAAATTGTCATGTGGATAACGTCAACTATTTTTTCGCACGGTAACGTAAAAAATATTGAGCAGAGGGGAGGGGACTCGCTCAATATTCGCTGTTTCTAAAAGCAGTAGTTCTGATTTGTTTTGAACCCCGTAATATAAAGATACGAATATTTAACAAAGAATATTGTTTCTTTAAACGTCGCATAGGTCCGTTTATAATCTCTAAAACAAAAATCTTCCGATGGAAATCAGTTTATCTATCACCTGATTTTAAAACCGGAATGAGGTGTCAACACTATCAGATTTTGCAGTATCTCATCAAAATTTGTAATTTCCAGTCTTACATGATAAAGGATTGATCGTTGAACTAATCCGCCGCGACATTGTCCTAATATGTTATCCTGTTTTATCTTTGCTACATTATGAAAAACCCAAGCATTCTTTCGTTCATTACTTTTTCAGGAATTACCGATTTAAAGAAGGTAGAAGCAATATTCAAATTGCACAACGAACAATGGAAGGACAAATACGAACACTGGACTATGCAATCCACTGCAAAAAGGCTGGAAGGCGATTACTGGAACCTGCTGGTTCCGGTTCATTTTGCCTGTGTATCAATAATACTTTTTTTAATTGTCAATTTGGTTCCGAAACTCTGGCCTTTTTGGCAAACCCTGATTGGGGTTTGTGTGATAGACGTTTTGCTTTTTATGGTATTTAAAAGCATATTGTACAAACCACGCTACGAGCTGCATTTTTTACCCAACCTGAATAATGCCGTTCAACGCCTGAGCGGCGAGGCAAAAGATGCTATTTCAAAAGCAAAATCTGGTCAGTACAAAACATTCACTTTGCTGCTAATTCAATGTGTCTTCCAGAAACTCTCCGGCTGCTCTAAATTATCAGAGGGCAACATTCAACGGGAACTGCTTTGCAAACAGTATGGGATCAGTAATGATACCCTTGATGCACCATTAAAAAACCTGCTTTCAAAATCCTATAAAGAACAGCATCCCAAAATGCAAACGCAGATCCTGGATTATTTTGAAGAGGCTAAAATGTATTTTGATTCACTCGACTGCAAACCGGCCACAGCTTTACTCGAAGAAATGCAGCGATCCATCGAGCAAGGCAAAAAATTGCCATTTTGATACATCTTAAGTATACTTAACAAGGTATTACCTTGTTTTTCTACCAATTTTCCGGAAACATATTGTTATGAATGAGTTTCCGATGATGTTCCCATACTCTCAGGAGGAGTTTTGGGATAAAATGACTAAGGTGGTGGAAAAGGTAGTGGAAGCCAAACTTACTACATTAGGTACGCAGACCCCCGTAACGCTGCTACCAGAAAAAGCGCTTCTCAAAGCTGCCGAAGTATGTACCATTTTCCAGGTTTCCAAGCCCACCTTGTATGAATGGTTGAAGCAGAACAAGATTGCCAGTTTCAAAATTCGCTCCCGCCGGTATTTTGCCAGGCAGGATATTGAAGCGATCATTCGCCAGAACAGTTCCTCGCCAAAGAATCTGAACCGCCATCTTTTACAATCCTAAAACCGACCGGTATGAACTGCGAGCAAGCCAACCAAATGGATATGGTGGATTATCTCTCTTCGTTAGGGTTTTCACCCAGCAAAGTTACGGGGGACAATTATTTTTACCTGTCCCCTTTACGTGAAGAAAAAATAGCCTCCTTTAAAGTGAACCGTACAAAAAATGTATGGTATGATCACGGTGCCGGGAAGGGCGGAAACCTGGTAGATTTTGCCTGCAACTATTTTCATTGCAACCTGACCCTTGCGCTACAGAAAATCAATGAAAATCCCGCCCAGAAACTTTCTTCTTTTCACCAGCAAAAAACAAGAGAGATTTTACCGGAACCGCAGGAAAACACCATCAGGATTTTATCTGTCCGTTCGCCCATTACCGACATGGTATTAAACCGGTACCTGAAACAACGAAATATACCCCGGTTAATCGCTAATGAATTCTGCAAAGAAGTGTTGTACCAAACAGGCGATAAAAGATATACCGCTATCGGGTTTAAAAACAACTCAGGAGGCTATGAATTAAGGAGCGAATATTTCAAGGGAAGCAGCTCACCAAAGTATGTGACTTATTACGATAATAAAGCGAACAATATTACCTGCTTTGAGGGCTTCTTTGACTTCCTGACATACCAGGCGATTCTCCGTAACCAGGAACTTCCGAAAACGAATATTCTCGTCCTCAATTCCCTTTCTTTTTTCACCCGCAGTTTATTGCTAATGGAAAAACATGAGAAAGTGTATTTGTATTTAGACAATGATAACGCGGGAAGAAAATGCGTTGACTTGGCTTTGGAAAGGTCAAGGAAAATAAGTGACGAGAGCAGTTTGTATAAAGGTTACAAGGACCTGAACGAATGGTCGGTCAGTTTCAGAATGCAGCAAAGATTAGAACATCGAAATGGTCTGAGGCCCTGATTTGTTAGGATTAGCAAGCGGTGTTTTTGTTGCACAAAAACGCTTGCTTTTTCTCCCGTTGGTCGCAAAAGATTGTTGAAGACTAAATAAGGATAGTGTGAGTGATACAAAAAGCAATACAAAACGTAAAGGAGGAAGACCGGAAAAAGCCATTAAGCGGGAAGCCGCTACCGGGGTAAGGTTTACCAAGAGCGAATACTTTTTGGTTAAACACAAGGCTTCTAAAGCGGGACTACGCATTACCCAATACATCCGTGAAATGGCAATCGAAGGACAGGTCATGGCAAGACTTACGCCGGACGAACGTGCCCAGGTCAGGCAACTGGTAGGGATGGCGAATAACTTAAACCAGCTTGCCAAAACAGCACACCAGGAAGGTGTGCTTAAGGCCATGTTTTATTTTGAAAAATATGTCCGGGAACTGGACAGGGTTCTGTCCAAATTAAAAAGCAAATAACACAAAAAAAATGATCAGTAAAATCTTATCCGGGAAATCATTTGGCGGCCTTTGCCGGTATCTCTGCCAGGATCAATCGCGGGCACTTGTACTGGAAGCATTGGGCGTAAGGGATTATGATCACAAATTAATGGCCGCCGATTTTGAAGAACAAAGACAGCTAAATCTTGATCTTAAAAAGCCGGTTTTACATGCGATACTTTCCTACTATCCCGGTGAAAAGATAACTGACGAAAAAATGAAACAGATCGCCAAAGAATACCTGAAAGAATTGGGCATCCAAAACACGCAAGTCGTGATCGTCAGGCATACCGACCGCAAGCACCAGCATGTACATATTGTTGTGAACAGGGTAGATAATGACGGCAAAACGATAAAGGACAACTGGATTGGATTACGTGGGAAAAAGGTTGCCCAGCAGTTGACCTTAAAACACGAACTGGTGCAGGTGCAAAAGAAGAACCTGGAGCTAACTTATCTTGAAAAATTGAATGATTACCAGGTCAACCGTTATAAGGTTTATCAGGCGATCACAAATGAATTACCAAGGTGTAAAACCTTGATAGAACTCGAACAGAAATTAACCCGGCATGGCATCGAAACTTTATACAAATACAAAGGGCAGACAAAGGAGTTACAGGGTATCAGTTTTCAGGTCGGAAAATACAAGTATAAGGGTAGTGAAATTGACCGGGAGTACTCGATCAGGAATCTTGAAAAATCACTTGCCCGAAACATCGTATTGAAACAGGAAAACAAGCAGCACCGGCCATTGAATGAGCGCCAGCAAAAAACGCTCAGCCAGATGTTGGAAACGAGCCAATCAAAAGGCAAAAATTTACTTGAAGAACTCATGCACCCGGAACACTTAAATGACAATATGCCGTATGAACTGATGAAAAAAAAACGTAAACAAAAAAGACAAGGCCATCACCTTTAAAATATGACCAATGAGCGAACAATTATTAGAAGCAATCCTTGAGAAGATAGAATCCTTTGAACTGCTTTTAAAAGTAACCGACAACGGAAAAGAGGAGATTCAGCAGATAAAATCTGAATTGACATTGCTACGCAAGGAGATTCATAATCTGCCGACCCAACTACAAA
>JANXUL010000235.1 GCA_025356235.1 Bacteroidota bacterium | reverse complement strand
CCGATCTCATGATCTCAAATCGCCGTTAGCCGCTATCAGCATGCTGGCAGATCTGATGAAGCATGACGAGAAGTTAGTGGACGAATCAGAATTAAGTGAAAACATCAATATCATTGCCACTGCCGCTAATCGCTTATCGGAGATGATCAGATCAATTTTAGAATATTCCCGTCAGAGTTTATCGCAACAAACGGTTGAAGAAGTAAACGTGTACACCCTTGTTAGTGAAATAGTGGAACTGATGTTCCTTCCAAAACATTTTTCGGTTATTGTACACCCCGGATTACCGGTAATACAAACCAGAAAGATAAAGTTACAACAAGTGCTGCAAAACCTTATCTCGAACGCAGTTAAATACAATGATAAAAAACAACCTCTGATTGAAGTGGGCGTAACCGACAAAGGAAATCTATACGAATTTTATATAAAAGATAATGGCCCGGGTATTTCGAAACAAGATCATAACCGGATATTCAACATGTTCGAAATAACCGAAAATGAAACAACAAGGGATACCAGCACAGGTATAGGGCTGAATCTTTTAAAAGTATTGGTAGAAGAGCAGGGTGGCAGGATTTGGGTTGATTCTACCTCAGGAGAAGGCAGTGTTTTTTATTTTGAATGGATCAAGAAAAAAATAGAATTACCTGCCTAAAAATACTTCCTAATTCAGTTACCTGATATTAATTTACCTGCAATTGATGATGCAATGCATCTATTCCCATTTCTGAAATAAGAACGTACCTTTTTTTAATATCTTCCAATTTCCCAAGTGTCATGGGCGTGCAGATAAAATCAGAAACTACCACGTATTTCTCCAACTGCATAAGGTCTTCCCTATCTGCAGTAGACGACACAATCACTACCCTGGTAGCAGGAAACAGGGAGGCATACTTTTCTGAAAATATTTTTAGAAAATCCCAACCGTTCATGATAGGCATATAAAGGTCTAAAAAAACGAACTCCGGAGCCTGTTCAAAACAATCTTCTCCCTTTCCTATGATTTCCGAAAAATAAGCCAACGCATTTTTTCCATTATCGGCTGTAACGATTTCACCTGAAAACCCGGCTTTCTTTAACATTTTAGATGCAATGAGTAAAGAGATAGCATCATCATTTACGACTAATGATTTTTTTATCATGGTTATATTTTATTGTAAATATTGAAAGATGTTTTACTAACTTTTCTGTATGCCGTAAGCATAGTTACCTGCCGACATCAGGTTTAATTTGATTGTATATTTGCCAGCCCTTGTTATATGAATACTTTCGCCGTTATACCGTGGCACTCCCGCTTCATCCGCACTATTATGACCAAAATTGATATCATTCGTATTGTTAGCTCTAATGATGAAATCGCCCTTTATAAGATTGGTTGTAATACTCCAGCTTTGTGTTTCCTGATCAAATACCATTATCTTATCCTTGTTCCCCTCATTCACATCATAAATTGCTGATCCGTGTAAGCCCCAGGTATTAATTTTAGTGTATGCCCAGGTATTGGTATTGGTATTGGCTTTCAAAAGATAGATACCCGCCCCTCCGGAGATTGACATCATAGACCCACCAAAACCAAATTTATTGGCCCCAATATAACTGTACGTGGTATTCGGGTTCCATTGATGCCCCTTTACCATTAAAAATTGTGAATATGGATTTGTAAAATTGATATACCCTTCATATTCACCTGCATTTCCTGCTGAAATAATATTGGGTGCACTTATTAATTTCCAGTCCTGAAAATTGCCGGGTATTTTAATTATCTGCGAACCATCATACTCTTTATAAGGCTGGTAGGGAGTAACTTCAAGTGCAACCGCTTCGGAGTAAACAGGTGGCCTTTGAGAAGCAGGGTTATCGGCCCTCACCCTTAGTGCAATAACACCGGTATTGCCTGCATTTATTAATCCAAGTACTTTACTGTTGAAATTTTTCACATTCAAAAAAACATTTGACTGCCCGCAAGAGTTAAGGGTAATCGGATCTGCAAAACCAGTTCCATTTAAGGCAGCTTCTACCGTGTAAATAAGCTGTTGGTTACGGCCTTCCCCTATTACTTCCCAACTCATGGCAAGTGCGCTATGAGTTTCATTGCCTTGTAACAAAATCACACGCGAAGTGGATATTTTAAAGTCTTTTATCATTACCGGAGTGTCAACCGGTAATGGGGTGATGGCATCTTTTCTACATGAAACAAAAAATAATAAAAACATACTTGACATCATGAATTTGCCAATGAAATTCATTTTGCCTCTTGCTGAGATTAATTTTTGTACTGCCATATAAAATTTATTAATTGGGGTGAGTAAATTTTATCTCCTTCTTAACATTATAAAGGGAGGACTTTTATTGTGTTAAAAGTATAGGACCAACTATGAAAAAGCAGTAGAGTTACGGATAGAAAAAAGTAATTGGTACTATGGAAAGCCCATAGCTGTTTTAAATAAAGCAGGTCATTAAAAATTCGTCGCTTGTAGTGGAAAGTCTATGTTTTCGTTAAGAAACAAGTACATCCCATTTTTAGTAATAAGGAGCGTATTGGCATTTATTATCCTGCCAAATGAGAGTTGTTATACGGGGTATACCATAAAAAATCCCGTTGCAAAAACCAACGGGATGATAAAAAAAATGTTTATCGGCTACTGCTATATTTTATCCTGGGGTAATTTAATTTCAAAATTGGCTCCTTCACCAGGATTTGATACGATATGCATAGTTCCTTGCAGGCCCTCTACAAGATGTTTAACCAGTGCCAGGCCAAAACCATACCCTTGTTCCCCTCCTGTTCCATCGGTTGAAGAGGCTGTTCCGTTTAATATATAATCGATTCTGTCTTGGGTTAATCCAACACCTGAATCTTTTACCACAATATCCAATGTATTTTTTACTTTACCACCAATCAGGTTCAGTTCAACCGTTACCGACCCTTCTTCCGGAGTAAACTTAATGGCATTAGATATCAGGTTACCGATGATTTGCAAAAGCTTATTTTTAGAAATCGGTATCCCACTTGCCGCCGCAACAGTATTAACAATGAAAATTATCTTCTTGTTTTTAGCCTGTGGGGCATATAGTTTTTCGAGTTTATCTTTCAGCAAAAGCAGGTTGAATTCGTTACCCCTGCTACTTTCCGCTCTTGGATTTTTTTGCTTTTCAGTAGTCAATATTTCATCAGCCAATTCGAGCAGGGAATGCCCACTCTTCTGTATCAGGCCAATAAACTCCAATACTTCATCCATCTTATTACTATCACCCTGTTCACTAATGATCTGTGCAAGGCCAATAATGCCACCGATCGGACCCCTTATATCATGTGCCACTTTTTTCTGCGTCTCATTAACGTCCTTAATTTTATTTTTTAGTGATTGTATTACTTTAATAGTAGTTAACCTGTTCACTATTTCATTAGCGATTATTTTCAACAATTCTACTTTTTCAGGTGTGATCTCTCTTCCAATCTTGTCCATCACACATAATGCACCCAGGTTAAACCCATCAGCAGTCTGTAAAGGAACACCAAAATAATAACGGAGTAACGGGTCGTTCTTTACATAGGATTTATTGCTAAACCTTTCGTCGGCAGTCAAGTCTTTTACTTCAAATTGTTCTTTCGAAACAATTGTGTATTGACAAACAGAATCTTCCCTGGGCATCTGGTCAATCGGTAATCCGTAATTAGAAACCGACCATTGCGTAAAGGAATCAATTAAATTAACCAATGAAATCTCAGTGCCAGCTACTTTTGCAGCTAATTTACTCAGGTCTTTTAATGCATCCTGTACACCACTGTAATCAATATCATATTCAGACAATTTGATAATCCGCTGCATTTCATTTTCTGGAAGGGGGGCTGTATTGCTCATATGTTACTATCTTTCGGTGGGTGCCAATAAATTTTATAAATGAATTAAATAAGTTTATGTTCAACCGCATATTTGATTAATTCCAGGTTGTTATGAAAGCCCATTTTCTCAAATACCCTTGCGCGAAAAGTACTGATGGTATTAGTACTTAATATGAGTTGTTTGGCAATATCGGAAATGGATTTACCTGAAGCCAATAGTTTAAACACTTCAAATTCCCTGTCAGATAAACTTTCAACAGTCTGATTGCTGTTCAGGTTTTCAAACGCATCTGCTAAAATATCGGCCACATCCGGACTCAGGTATTTTCTTCCGGATAAAACCTGGTTCACGGCTTTCACCAATTCCAAAGTAGCGGCACCTTTGGTTAAATAGCCGGAAGCACCGGCTTTAATGGCCCTTACTGCATACTGATCCGGCGCATGCATGCTTAATATGATGACCGGGGTTGCCGGAGCATGTTCCTTAATCTTTTTTATGGCTTCCAGTCCCGAATCGCCGGGGGGCATAGAAATATCACAGATAATCACATCCCATTTGCTTTTAAATACCAGTTTCATCAGATCTACTGAATCCGATACATCTGCAATTTCTGCAAAAGGATACGCTTCAGTCAAAAGCATCCTGATTCCTTCTCTTACGATTGTGTGGTCATCCGCGATTAAAATTTTCATGGTGTTATTTTTTTGGTACGATAGCAGAAATGGTTGTTCCTTTTCCCAATTGACTTTCAATTTCTAATTCCCCTCCTAATGAAACCGCACGTTCCCTCAAACCTATCAGGCCCAATGTAGTTTTCCCCTTCTCTACATTAAATCCCTGTCCATTATCTGTTATATAAAGGTAAAAGTATTCACTATTTTCATTGGTTCTAACCGAGACCTTACCGGCTTTGGCATGGCGCATAACATTCGTTAATGATTCCTGTGCGATCCGGAAAAGCTCGGTTTTCAGGCCAACGGACAATCATCCATCATCAAACCCGGGGATAAAGATACACTGAATACCATTCAGGTTCTGAAACTCGGCACATTGCCAGTGCAAAGCCGCATTCAAACCGAAATCATCCAGTATGCTGGGCCGCAGGGCGGAGGCTATCTGGCGAACGGATGCAATGAGTATTTCGATGGTTTTATTGGCATGCGCGATCCTTTTTTTAGCAGCATCCTCCAATGTCAAAACCTTGATATTTAACCAGTCAATATCAATTTTTAAGGCAGAAGCGAGCTGGCCCAATTCATCATGTACTTCCCTGGCCAGGTGTTTACGTTCTTCC
>JANXUL010000201.1 GCA_025356235.1 Bacteroidota bacterium | reverse complement strand
CACGAAATCTCTTACCTTAGCATTTCGATTATTTAAAAAACATATCACTCATAAAAATCAGCGATCATGAAGGTTTGGAAAGATTACCAGGAACAACACAAGGACCGTTTTTTAAGCGAATTACTGGAACTGCTGCGTATACCCAGTGTAAGTGCCAGAAGCGAGCACAAAGAAGATATGAATCGCTGCGCCGAAGCCGTAAAACAAAGGTTATTGGAAGCGGGTGCGGATTCAGTTACGATCTATCCCACTGCCGGCCACCCGGTTGTATATGGCGAGAAAATCATGGATGCATCGAAACCTACCATTTTAGTATACGGCCATTATGATGTGCAGCCCGCCGATCCGCTGGAACTCTGGAACAGCGGGCCGTTTGAGCCGGTTATCAAAGACGGAAAAATTTATGCGCGTGGCTCCTGTGATGATAAAGGCCAGTTTTATATGCACGTAAAGGCCTTGGAAACAATGACGCAAACCAATACCCTTCCGGCCAATGTAAAGTTCATTATTGAAGGAGAAGAAGAAATAGGCAGCCCTAACCTCGCCACTTTTGTAAAAGCAAATAAAGATTTACTGAAAGCAGATGTGATATTGATTAGTGATACTTCTATGCTCAGTATGGATACCCCATCTATTGATATCGGTGTTCGCGGATTGAGTTATATAGAAGTAGAAGTAACCGGCACCAACCGCGACCTGCATAGCGGCGTATACGGTGGCGCAGTGGCAAACCCCGCAACCATGCTGGCAAGGATGATCGCATCATGTCATGATGAAAATAACCATATCACCATCCCTGGTTTTTATGATGATGTGGTAGAAGCGACTGCAGAAGAAAGAACTAAAATGGCACAGGCCCCTTTTAGTGAGGAAGAATTTAAAAAAGACCTTGGCATAAATAGTTTATGGGGGGAGAAAGGATATACTACTAATGAACGAACCGGTATCCGCCCCACACTCGAAGTAAACGGCATCTGGGGAGGATATACAGGCGAAGGAGCTAAAACAGTTTTACCGGGAAAAGCTTTTGCAAAAATATCCTGTCGCTTAGTGCCTAACCAATCATCCGTTACCATCACAAAAAAAATATTGGATTATTTCAAAAGTATCGCACCTGCCGGTGTAACGGTAAAAGCAGAAGAACACCATGGCGGGGAACCTTATATGACACCCATTGATTCGAATGCTTACAAAGCAGCTGCTAAAGCTATTCACGAAACATTTGGCAAAGATCCCATACCTGTAAGAGGCGGGGGCAGTATCCCTATCTGTGCTTTGTTTGAAAAAGAGCTGGGACTGAAGATCGTGTTTATGGGATTTGGATTAGACAGTGATAACCTGCATAGCCCCAATGAAAAATTTGATATGTTTAATTTTTATAAAGGCATTGAAACCATCCCGTATTTTCATAAATTTTATACTGAAATGAAATAGATTTTCGCCAGTGATGTACATAACGTGCGTTACTGGTACTATTTATATTCCTTACAAATGGCAGACACTAAAGAGAAACTACGCATTGATAAATATCTCTGGTGCATCCGTTTATTTAAAACCAGGAGCCAGGCTGGTGATGCCTGTGATAAAGGCAGAGTAAAGCTGAACGGAGATTCTGTGAAAGCTTCTCGCACCATTGTGATTGGTGATGAATATGAGGTGAAGGCTGAAGCCCGTAAATGGGTGGTAAAAGTAACCGGTTTACTGGACCACCGCGTACAGTTCAGCGAAGCTATTTTATATTATACCGATATTACCCCACCTGAAGAGCTGGACAGGATTAAATCTGAAGCAGCCACTTTTCAAACAGGCAAACGGATGAGCAAAATTGGACGGCCCACCAAAAGGGAAAGACGCGATTTGGGTGGCTTTATGGATTTGTAAAATGAATGAATGCAAAAAATACTTCTCTTCGGATTTGTACTATTTTTTCTCTCCGGCGCAAATGCGCAGGACAACAATATACCTGCCCAATTTCCGGGCGGTGATTCTGCATGGAACCAATATATCAGTAATGCATTTATCAAACAGAATATGGTTAACCAGACAACTAAAAAAGATATTGAGAGATTTGGCCATACACAACGGGTGGTTTACACATTCGCCATATTAACAGACGGCACCATCGGGATAATTAATATTGAAGGTGCGGCCAGTCAGGCTGTAAGAAATGAGATCCAGCGTGTTTTGAAAAATTCTCCCAGATGGACAGCCGCAACCGCAGACGGAAAACCTGTTGTTTACCGCAAGAAACAGGTTTCAACCTTTACTTTTGATTGATTTCTGCCTCTTCAGGTATTACGTATGTTTGCAGCATGAATATTGACATCCTCACTGTTGTACCTGAGCTTTTGGAAAGTCCTTTTAACCACAGCATCATGAAACGTGCGCAGGAAAAAGGGTTGCTCAACGTTCGCACCCATAACCTTCGCAAATGGGCTATCAATAAACACATGCAGGTGGATGATTACCAGTTTGGCGGCGGTGCCGGCATGGTAATGATGCCCGAACCGTTGGCCAATGCAATAGATGAATTACAGCAGGAAAAAAAATATGATGAGATTATTTTTATGACTCCTGATGGCGAACTCTTTAATCAAAAAGCCGCCAATCAATTATCGATGAAAGAAAATATACTCATTATTTGCGGGCATTACAAAGGGATTGATGA
>JANXUL010000172.1 GCA_025356235.1 Bacteroidota bacterium | reverse complement strand
GGATACCCCTGAGCCACATACACCCGATTCAATCTTCCCCAACAACTGGATCTCATTCCATGATAACGCTACCATTGTTCTTTACCCCATGTTTGCAGAAAACAGGAGGCTGGAACGAAAGCAGCATGTGTTGACTACAATACGTAAAAAATACAGGGTTGATCATACCATTGATCTGACCGGGCACGAAGCCCGGCATATTTTCCTAGAGGGAACAGGCAGTATGGTTCTTGACAGGGATAATAAAATTGCTTATGCCTGTTTATCTCCCAGGACCAATAAAAATATATTACAGGAATTTTGCGATCAGGCAGGTTACCGGCCTTTACGTTTTACCGCAGTGGATTCGGGTAACCAGCCCATCTACCATACAAATGTAATGATGTGTGTAGCCGATTCATTTGTGGTAATTTGTCTTGATGCTATAAAAAATCCCGCTGAGAAAAAAGCCGTTGCTGACACTATCATACAAACCGGAAAAAAAATCATCGAGATAAGTTTTGACCAGATGAATCACTTTGCAGGGAATATGTTGCAGGTGCATAATACGGAAGGCAAAAAAATTCTTGTCATGTCATCACAGGCATACCAAAGCCTAACGCAACAGCAGGTAAACGATTTAACCTATTTTAATGCTATCATTCATTCCGACATCACTACGATTGAAACCAATGGTGGTGGTAGTGCGAGGTGTATGATGGCTGAGGTATTTTTGAAAACACACGTTCCTTCTGTTACTTCCTGAATCAACTGATATACAATCCGAATATCGCTATCTGCCTGGAAACATATCATTGGATAATTGATATATTAATATGCTTATATAACATACTAACATTCGTTAGTAGTATTATTTGTTATGATTTTTTTGCAAGGGTTTTTCTGATTCATTTTTCTAATGGAATAATCGCAAACGCTTTGCCAGACAGGATAAAGCAGCAACAATATGTAAAAAAAATATTCGATCCTGCCAGTATAATTTATCGTTAACAGGCCTTAACAAAATACAAAGCCGTATCAGAAATTGGCATTTACTTTCAAATGCGTATTTTTGGGACTTGTGTAGTTGATACACACTGCTTTACGATATGCTTTGCTGTTACTATTTCATTGCTCAAAGAAGAATTGCTAAATACAATGTCTGCAAAACAAGTTACAAAAATTGGAGTACTTACTTCCGGCGGAGATTCACCAGGTATGAATGCCGCCATACGCGCCGTAGTTAGAACAGGTATTTATCATGGGTTAGAGATTTTCGGTGTCATGCGCGGTTACAGTGGTATGATTGAAGACGATATCTTTCAAATGAATTCGCGTTCGGTTGCCAATATCATACAACGTGGCGGTACCATTCTGAAAACAGCCCGAAGTAAAGAATTCTTCGAATATGAAGGCCGTAAAAAAGCGTATGCGAACCTGAAGAAAAGAGGAATCGATTCTTTGGTGATTATAGGTGGCGACGGTAGTTTCCGTGGTGCACAAAAATTCAGTAATGAATTTGATATACCCTGTATTGGTTTACCCGGTACCATTGATAAAGATATTGCGGGAAGTGACTTTACCATTGGTTTTGATACGGCTGTAAACACCGCCGTTGAAGCAATTGACAAAATAAGAGATACTGCCGATGCCCATGACCGCCTCTTTATTGTAGAAGTAATGGGGCGTGATGCAGGTTATATTGCTTTGCACAGCGGTATCGCCACAGGTGCTGAAAATATTTTGATTCCTGAAACCAAGACTGATATTGAAGAATTGATAGCCTCTCTCACAGAAAAAGAAAAACGCAGAAAACTGGTTAACCTTATTGTCGTTGCAGAAGGCGATGAATTTGGAGGTGCCAATGAAATAGCAGCCATCATAAAAGAAAGGCTGCCGCAGGCAGATACACGTGTTTGCATCCTCGGACATATACAACGCGGAGGGTCACCTTCCTGCCTCGACAGGCTAATTGCCAGCCGTATGGGTTACCATGCGGTAGAATGTTTATTGAACGGGAAATTTAATGTCATGGTAGGTATACTTAATAATAAATTACATTATACCCCATTGGATAATGCGGTAAAAGCCAAACAGAAAATATCAGATGACTGGTTTAAGATCGTTAAAATATTAGCCAGTTAATATTGAATTATAATTATTTCAAACAAGCAATCATCAATTAAAATATAATGTCAAAAAACCTTGATAAGTACCTGTACACGAATATGGATAAAGAAGCAGGGCTTGCCCATGTAAACCATCGTACAAAGATCGTAGCCACGGTTGGGCCCGCATGCGATACGTATGATAAACTGTTAGACCTGGTAAAAGCCGGCGTAAATGTGTTTCGACTGAATTTCTCTCACGGAAGTCATGAAGACAAGCTTACCATTATTGAACATATCCGAAACATCAATAGTACCGAGCCTTACAATATTGCCATACTTGCTGATCTGCAGGGGCCAAAACTTCGCATAGGAGAAATTGAAAACAATTCACTGGAAGTAAAAGCAGGCGACATCCTGACTTTTACCAATGCAAAATGCATAGGAACCCTTGAGAAGATCTATGTTTCCTATCCAAACCTTGCAGGCGATGTTATAATGGGTAATATTATCATGATTGATGATGGTAAAATTGAAGTGAAAGTTGTAGGGATAGAAACAAACGGCGATGTGAAAGTATTGGTCATGTTGGGTGGCATACTCTCATCCAAAAAAGGGATTAACCTGCCTGATACCAAAATATCTTTACCGGCCTTAACTGAAAAAGACCTGATTGACCTTGCATTCATTATTGAACAACAATGCGACTGGGTGGCATTGAGTTTTGTACGGAGCGTACAGGATATTGTAATACTCAGAAGTAAACTGGTTGAAAAAAACAGCAAGACAAAGATCATCGCGAAAATTGAAAAGCCGGAGGCACTACTCAATATCCGCGATATTATCGTGGAAAGCGACGGTATTATGGTAGCACGTGGCGACCTTGGCGTAGAATTACCGGTAGAACAAATTCCATTGATACAGAAAGAACTGATCCGTAAATGTATCCACCGGGCCAAGCCCGTAATTGTAGCCACACAAATGATGGAAAGCATGATAGACCGGGTAAAACCCAACCGCAGTGAAATTACCGACGTTGCCAATGCGGTATTGGAAGGTGCCGATGCCGTTATGCTTAGTGGTGAAACCGCTACCGGCCAACACCCTACCCTGGTTGTTGAAACCATGCGCAAGATCATAGCCGAAGTAGAAAAAAAGGAATACAGGTATAACCGTTCAGAAGACCTGAAGCCACAACCCCACTCTCCTTCTTTTCACAGCGATGCGATCTGCTATAATGCCTGCAAAATTGCAGACGATGTAGAAGCCAAAGCATTAATAGGCATGACACAAAGCGGGTACACAGCATTTATGCTTAGTAGTTACCGCCCCTATTCTCCCTTATACATTTTTACCAAGGAAAGAAGCCTTGTAAACCAATTGAGTTTAAGCTGGGGCGTACGTGCTTTTTATTATTCTGAAGAAGATAGCCTGGATGACATCATCAACGACCAGATCAATATTTTGAAAGCTAGAGGATTTATCAACGCCGGTGATGTAGTGGTTAATACGGGAAGTACCCCTGTAGCCCTTCACCTGCCTACAAATATTATCAAATTAACAAAGATTGAGTAATGTTAATGGTGAGTGGTCTGTTCTGAGTTGGTCAAACTACAAAATGCCTTCTTTAATTCACTCCTCACAGGAATATTCAACCGTATGAAGTTTGTACACATATTTTAAAAAGATTCCTACAACACAGGAATCTTTTTTATTTTGAGGCTGTTAAATTTGAGTCATGAAACACTTACCACTGACGGTTCACGGATTCAAAAGCCACCTTTTAACTGTTTCCTGCAATATTTCTTTCCCATCCTTAAAAGAGCTTGTATTTTCGTAAAACCTTAAACATCTGCACATCATGGTTGATTCATTTGAAAAAATTCCTGTTAAGATATATCCTTCTGCAAAAGAAGGGTCATGCTTTGTGGCGGCAGAAATCGCCAAACTTATTCATGAAAAAGCCCAGAAAAAAGAAAAAATAGTATTGGGTATGTCCACCGGGGGTACACCTATTTATTTGTATGCCGAATTGGTTCGCCTGCATAAAGAAGAAGGCCTTAGTTTTAAAAATGTTGTCACTTTTAACCTTGATGAATATTACCCAATAGACAAAGATGCTTTTCAAAGTTATTGGAGCTTTATGCACCGGCATCTGTTCGATCATATAGACATAGATCCTGCTAATATCCATATTCCAAACGGAAACTGGCCAAAAGAAGAGATAAAAAAATACTGCTCAGAATACGAAACAGAATTGGATAAAACGGGTGGCATTGATTTGCAGGTTTTGGGTATCGGCCTGAATGGACATATTGGCTTTAATGAACCTGGTTCCAGTATCTTTTCAAAAACAAGATTGGTAAACCTTGATAACACTACAAGGATTGCTAATACATATGAGTTTGAAAATATATCGAAAGTGCCCAGATTGGCTGTTACCATGGGTATCAGTACAATAATGAAGGCAAAACGTATTTTATTAATGGGCTGGGGACAGAAATCTGCCATCATCGCCAAATCGGCAGAAGGAAATGTAACTGAACACATTCCGGCCAGCATCCTGCAGCAGCACAGCGATTGTACATTTATTGTGGATGAAGCAGCCGCGGCCGATCTTACCCGCATCAAATCCCCATGGCTTACCGGAGAATGTATCTGGACTCCGGCAATGGTTAAGCGTGCAGTTGTGCATATGTCGCTTAAACTCAACAAATCAGTGTTAAGTTTAACTGCGGACGATTATATAGAAAACAGCCTTTCTGATCTCCTGGTAGAAAAAGGAGATGCGTACGAGATCAACCTGCAGGTTTATTATATGCTGCGCGATACCATAACAGGATGGCCTGGCGGCAAACCCAACGCAGTAATTCCGGCACACCCCGAAAGAAGTGCTCCTCATCCGAAAAGATGTTTGATCTTTTCCCCGCACCCAGATGATGATATTATTAGCATGGGTGGTACATTCATGCGTTTGCAAGAACAGGGGCATGAAGTGCATGTAGGTTATCAGACAAGCGGCAATATTGCGGTTACCGATGAATTTGTAACTCGCTTTATTGATTTTGCCGTAGGCTTTGAACATATGTTTGGTATTGATAACCAAAAAAGTCAGATAATCTTAACTGCTGCGAGACAATACATCGCCTCCAAACAAAAAAACCAAACGGATACCAAAGAAATACGTTCTATAAAAGGATTGATCAGAAGATGTGAAGCGAAAGCTACCTGCCGTTATGTTGGCCTTACAGAGGATCGTTGCCATTTTATGGACCTTCCTTTTTATGAAACAGGGGTCATAGACAAGAAGCCCATGAGTGAAGCAGATGTATTAATCACCATGGAACTGCTGAAAAAACTTAAACCCCACCAGGTATATTGCGCGGGCGACCTGGCCGATCCCCATGGTACACACAAAGTTTGCCTGGAAATTATATTTGAAAGCTTACGGAGACTGAAAGAATCTGGCGAAACCTGGATAAAGGATTGCTGGGTGTGGTTGTATAAAGGTGCCTGGCAGGAATGGGATATTTCCGAAATTGAAATGGCTATACCCATGAGCCCTGACCAAGCCATGAAAAAACGCTTCGGTATTTTCATCCACCAGTCACAAAAAGATATGGTTCCTTTCCAGGGATCGGATAGCCGCGAATTCTGGCAACGGGCCGAAGACCGGAATGCCAACACTGCCAATTTATACGCGGCACTGGGCATGACCAAATACGCAGCCATGGAGGCTTTTGTAAGATGGCATTATTAAATAAATTGAGTATATAAGCTAACCCGATTACTGCTTAAAGGCGGGAGAACCTATTTTTGAGGGATGGAAGATCAGACGAAAGTGAACCGCGACATGGCTATTGCTTGGAAAAATGCGTGGCGCAACCGGAAATTCAGGATAACAACGATTACTGGAACGATATTCTTTGTGTGCATATTGGCATCTCTTCCTCTTTTCTTTGCTACCATTGAACAAAGGCAGGGACAAATATTAAATGATTGGTTGCTGCTCCATGTTCCGGCAGTAGATGTTTCGGTGGCAACGTTTATCATCATCTGGTCAATGATCGCTTTATTGATGGTTCGCTCTATTCAAACACCCAGTGTTTTTATTGTCGCTTTCTGTTCATTTATACTCTTGTTCACTTTAAGGATGATAACGATTACCCTTTTCCCCTTAAACCCGCCGGTTGGATTAATCCCGTTGAAAGATCCATTAAGCAATTTATTTTATGGAGGTACACAGGTTTTTATTACCAAGGACCTTTTCTTTTCGGGACATACTTCTACCCAGTTTTTAATCTTTCTTTGCCTGCATAAAAAAAGAGATAAGGTGCTCGCATTAGCATCAACCATCACCGTAGGTATATTGGTATTGGTTCAACACGTGCATTACAGCATTGACGTGATTGCGGCTTTTGTACTGACTTATTTTGTGTTTCTGCTCGGAAAAAAAATTGCCCGGTATTAGTAATAAGCAAATGATTGTAGCTTAACCAATCTTGTGGCAACTCATTTCAACATTGAACAATCAAAAAGCTTCCCCCAATTGCAGGTAAAACCCGCTGTTCTTTCCTTGTCCTATACCATAATCTACCCGGATATTTAGTTTCTCCTTCTTATCTATGGCAAAACGGATCCCTCCACCGTATGAGTATTTCAGGTCGTTAACAGCATAATCAGCAAAATTTTTGCCTACACTGCCTCCTCCACCAAAAGCTACGCCACCAAACCGTTTGTAAATAGGAAAACGATATTCTCCCTGGAGTATCAGTTGGTTCAGATCTTTATACCGCCCATCATAATACCCACGCATCCTGTTGGCACCCCCAAAAGATGCCAGGCTCCGAAGCGGTACATCTCCGGTATTACTAAAATTAAATAACTGGAAAGCAAGTACCTGGTTATGTGAAACCGTGATATATTTTCTCAGGTCAAGCACAAAATTGGTGTACACATAATCCGACCCCCAGAAAGTATCAAAATGATTGAATGAGAACTGGCAAAAAAGACCATTATCCGGTGCAAAAGCATTGTTTCGCTTGTCGTACGTGAGGCTGGCTCCAAAACCTGCCACACGGTAACCATGTCTACCGAAAATATTTTGTTGGTCAAAAACACCACCTGGCTGGTAAGTTACATCCCATACTTTCTGTTGTTCATGCAGCAATCCTACAAAGAAATTTGGGGCTATTTTGCGAAGCAGGTGGAGGTAAATGTAGTATTGGTTGTACTTGTAAGGTTCTTCTGCTGCATCTGCAGTATTTTTTCCCAAACCCCAGAATTTATCAGGAAAAGTACTGAAAGAGACCTGTTCGTTAAGAATATATTTCTCTTTGTAAAAATACTGTGCCCCATTTATAGCCGTAACTAATTGCTTTTTAGTTGAATACAGGAACAACAATTGCATGTTGGATGTGCGTGAAATGGTATCTTTGGGTGATAAGCGAAAAGTAAGTGCCCCCACAGTACCAAATGACCAGCCCGTTTCTATGGAACGGGAAATAACGGGGAAAATGAGTAAATGTTTAGGTTTTACAGAGTCTTTTTGGCAAAAAACAGGGTTATAATAGGCGAAAACAACCAAAACAAAACAAAAAACTCTCAAAATTATACTGTAGTTTTTCATGATTAAGGGTGTAAATTAACCTCTTATACTTTAACCGAGAAAAAACTCTGTATAAATTCCTTAGTTTTGCTACTTTCAAAGGCTTTACATTTTTGTAATAATTAATTAACATTACACAAATATTTAACGCAATAGAGTAAGAATGAAAAAATGGGAAAGTCATTTTCAGCTGGGAGATGCTGTAACACAGGAGCAATTGGATTTTTTTGATAAGCATGGCGTAATCGTATTCAGGAATTTCATCAGTAAAGAAAGGGTTGCCACTTATATCAATGAATTCAAGCGCCTTGAAAAACTATGGCTGGATGAGGAGCGTGATAAAGTGAACGGGATCCCCCTGAAATTTGGTAAAGACGAACACGGTAACAAAACCATACAGCGGTTATGCTTTAGCTCTCTTTACAGCGATGATCTACATAATTTGCTGGAAGAGCCACGTCTCAAACTTCTCATGTCTTTCCTTACACCTTATGAGGGAAGGATTGCTGAGAACGAGAAGGATGGCCTTGTTATCAATAATTACCTTAACACCCCAAACAGTACTTTTACCCAAATGGGTTGGCATACGGATGCCCCGCGCGATCTTTTCCTTGGTCAAAAAATTATGCCTATGCTGAATGTAGGTATCCATCTGGATGATTGTAAGTTCGAAAATGGTGGATTAAGGGTATTGCCTGGCACACATAAGCAAAACGTACTAAAACTTCTTTTTGGAAAAAAATATTTTATAGATAACAACGATGACAGGCGTGAGGTAGGCTTTGACCTGCATCCCGGTGATCTGTCGGTACACGATGGCCGTTTATGGCATAGGGTAAAACAATCACCTAAATTTGGCGAAGAAAGTCGCCGCAGGGTAATGTATATCCCTTTTGTAACAGGTAAATACAAACCGAAAGACGAGAATAGTAAAACGCCTTTTTACCATCGTTTTACAGCCAAAGTGCATCATTAATCAACAAAAAAACATTGTATAAGGCCGACTTAAAGTTGGCCTTATATCATAAATGGAAGTAAGTTGAGCAAAATAAAAGCTTACCGATTCTCCCATACCCCATTGCCTGCTTCCCAGCTTTGTATCAATTAATTTACATCATGTCATACGCATTAATTACAGGAGCCAGTAAAGGAATTGGCAAAGCCATTGCAACAGAATTAGCTGGACGTAAATTAAACCTGTTACTGGTTGCCAGAACAGAATCCTTATTAAGTGAATTGGCAACAGATCTTTGCAAAAGATTCAATATCAAAGTAGATTACCTGGCTATTGATTTGTCATCTGTTAATGCACCATCACAAATTGTTGCCTGGATAAAGGATAAGGGGTATGTAGTAAATATCCTGGTAAACAATGCCGGCTATGGATTGAGTGGAACATTCGAGGGGTATTCTGCCAATGAGCACAGGGATATGATGCAGGTAAACATGACGGTACCCGTGGTACTAACCAGCCTGATGATCCCGGAACTTAAAAAACAGCCGAAAAGTTATATACTGAACATTGCCAGTGCGGCTGCTTACCAGGCAGTGCCTGGGTTAACGGTATATGCAGCCAGCAAAGCGTTTCTGCTTAGTTTTAGTCGGGGCCTGCAATATGAATTACGTAAGACAAATATTTCGGTAACTGTAGTAAGTCCCGGCGGCACCGATACCGATTTTGCTAACCGCGCCAAAGTAGGTACCAAAGCGGTAAAAGCAGGCGAGAAATTAAACATGACACCCGAGTCTGTAGCAAAACTGGCCGTTAATGCCATGTTTGCCGGAAAAACGGAGATCATAACGGGATTCATTAATAAATTGGGCGCATTACTAGTTTGGTTACTGCCTAAAAAATTAACTGAAACAACTGCTGCCAGCATTTATAACCAGGATTAATTACCAAAAAAAAAGGATAGGTTTTGCAGATTCTTTTTTAGCCAGTATATTTGCAGCCCTTAACGGGGAAATGGCTGCGTAGCTCAACTGAATAGAGTACCTCACTACGGATGAGGGGGTTTCAGGTTTGAATCCTGACGCGGTCACATTTAGATCTTCCCTGCACGATTGAATCCCTGTAAATTATCAATTTGCAGGGATTCTTAGTTTAACCACTTTTCGTGCATTGTGCTTCCTAAATCGGTTACGAAAAACCAGCATTTTCATTAAAGTCATAGAAAGATAGAAAAGCATCATTTTTAAACCCCGAAAGCAAAATGGAAAGAAGTTATTTACCTGTTAGAGGAGCCCGTAACTTTATAACATGCGTAATGTAGGAATGGTCACAGCTATTATATTACTGTTCACTTCAACGGTAAAGCCACAATATGTTAGTCTGAATAAAACCGAAATAAAAAAACTGGCCACGCTCATAAAAACGGATCCTGGGGTAAAAAAAAATTACGAAGCTTTGGAAGCATTAGCTGATGCGGCAATTAACCAGGTGCCTAACCCGGTGGATACCATTACTTCTGAGGGGCATCTGGTAACGGATCCTAAAAAGATCCTTACCCAAAAAGCCCTTGCTGATATGAATAAAGTATATGCGTTGGCGTTCACCTATAAACTCACCCGGAAACAGAAATACCTGCAAAAGTGCATGGAGTATATTGTTGCCTGGGCTTCTGTTAACCATGGTACAGGTAATCCAATCAATGATACCAAATTAGATCTCCTACTGGAAGCATATGACCTGGTTAAAGATGATATCAGCTTATCGAAAAGGAAAATAACCGAGACATGGCTGTCCAGTGTAGCCGATAGAGAAATCGCAAATCCGCGATTCAAATCAACCAATAAATCGGCCCATAACAACTGGAACTCCCACCGAATAAAGGTAGTGGGTATGATAGCATATATACTTGGCAACGAGAATTACAAGCTGTTTACAGATACCAGCATTAAAACACAAATTCTAAAAAATCTATACGCCAATGGAGCAGGTATGGATTTCGAAGAAAGAGACGCACTTCATTATCATATATATACTTTGGAACCTTTGCTGAAAACAGCCATTTTAATCAAACGGGCAACAGGCATAGATTATTTTACCCATACCTCTCTTTCGGGTTCATCTATCCAAAAGTCTGTAGCATTTTTAATTCCTTTTGCTACCGGTGTACAGGTACACCACGAATTCGTAAACAGCAAAACACCTTTTGATAGACAGCGGGCAGCAAATAAGGAACCCGGATATACCATAGGGGCTGATTTTAACCCACAAACAGCCATAGAAGTGCTTTCCTATGCTGCTTACTTTGAACCAGGTTATTCCGGCATTGTAAAAAAAATATTGGGAACACCAGATGCCTACCCTACCTGGCAATCTGTTTTAAATGCAGTCAGGATGTCTCCTTTTAATAATTAATTATGGCTCCCATCTTTGTATTAATTTTTATTGCGGCCGGTGTATTACTATTTCTATTTTATAAAAAGCCCGTTAAAACAGTTGACTTGCCAGAAGGATATAAAAACGTATTAACAGAACATGTTGCCTTCTATCGTTGCATGGATGAACCCGGGAAAATACGCTTTGAGCAGAAAATAAAAGAATTCCTTGGCTATATAAGGATTCATGGTGTAAAAACAGAAGTTACAGATCTTGACAGGCTTCTCATTGCTTCCAGTGGGGTAATTCCGATATTCGGATTTCCTGAATGGAAATACTACAACCTAAGAGATATATTGCTTTATCCCGGCTCTTTTAATGAGATTGATTTCAGTACAGATGGAGCGGGTGCTGTAATGGGTATGGTTGGAAACGGCACCATGCAGCAGATGATGATTTTATCCAAGCCTGCTCTGTACCACGGTTTTAATAATACGGTGGATAAGGAAAATACCGGCATACATGAATTTGTACATTTACTTGATAAAGAAGACGGTGATGTGGATGGTTTGCCTGAGTCATTACTCGAAAAAAAATATACAATTCCCTGGCTAAATCTTATAGCGGAGGGTATTGCTGAAATAAAAAAGGGGAAGTCGGATATGAATGTATATGGTATGAAAAACAAAGCGGAGTTTTTTGCGGTTGCCGCAGAGTATTTTTTTGAGCAACCCGCGCTCTTTAAAAAAAATCATATAGAATTATATGATTTGATGACACAAATATTTCATCAGTACCCTCCGGATAAATAACAATGAAGCAGAGATACTGATGGAATGAGAGAACTCATTTTCTGCTGGGCACTTCAAACACAAAATCACTTTAAGGAGAAATTAGATTTATCTCATTCGAACAGTTTAAATTCATTTTGGCATACCCATAATTACCATTAAAAGCAAAACAGGATGCAGAAACAGAATGGATGATAAATTTCAATTTAATTACCTTTTTAATTATAATGAGTGGCCACTTAAACGCTACCTATGTTTCCCAGGCAATTGACTAAATCAGGGTAACGCTTTACCCAGCTGAAAATGAACCATGTATAAAAGGGGAACGGGAGGTATGATTTGAATTAGTAGGTCGCATTTTTTTGATCAAACCAGGCATAGAATGGCATTAATGGGTTAAATTTCAAAAAATCAGCGCCATTTTTAAAAAAACGACTGTTTTTAGTTATCATTTTAATAATCATTCTTTCGTATATTAGTAGTGCAAAACAAATTACCCATTTAAATTCTATCAAACATGGCAAAATCCGCAAAAAAAACAGTAAAAAAAGCCGCACCAAAAAAAGCGGTAAAGAAAGCAGCAGCTAAGAAGGCTGCTCCTAAAAAAGCTGCTCCCAAAAAAGCAGTGGCTAAAAAAGCTGCTCCCAAGAAGGCTGCAAAGAAAGCCGCTCCAAAAAAGGCGGCTAAAAGAAAACCGAATGCCGCTTTAATGGCACCGATGACACTTAACGATAAACTCGCTGCTGTGATTGGCAACAAACCATTATCGCGTGGACAAATCGTAAAGAAACTTTGGGATTATTTCAAGAAAAATAAACTGCAGGATCCTAAGAACAAAAGAATGATCAATGCTGATGCTTTGCTGAAACCTTTATTTGGAAAAGCACAGGTATCTATGTTCGAAATCGGGGGTATCATTAGTAAGAATACCAAATAATATTTCCCTCTTATTATAGGTGGTATGAACTTCATGCCACCTATTTTTTTGCTTAACCTAACCAGCCATCCTCAATATTTGTCATTTTCAATTTGACTTCTGTTTACAGCTATTCTCTTTTTGAGAATTTTGCTAAAAACTTCTGTAACTAAAAACTGCTGATTCAAGAAATAAGTTATCTGCTAAAATTTGATATATACCCCTATTTCTGCATAAAAACTATTTTCCAGTTTTTCTGAAATATAAGTCAACCCGTTATTGATTGAAAAGGAAACAGGATTTTTGGGTATTGCGTAGGTAGGCTTAACATATAACCCCCATTTTTTTGCGTCATAGGTTAACGGTAACCCTATTTCATAATCCAATAAAATAAACTGGTTCGTATTTTTAACGATGATGGTATTTACATTGCCCGTTCGGTTGGCCCTTAAACTTTTTTTGCGGTTTTTATAATAGTCCTGGTAATAATTCTGACTCCCTGCATTAGCAGTAATTGTTGGTGAAATTGACCACTGGTCTCCCTCCTCTCCGATAGAAAATACATGTGATAAAGATCCGTTTATACCAATATCGGTTGATTGTGAAAATGTCGCGTCAATACCACCGCCAATAGTAAGCATACCGGGATCGTATGTGAAATATCCACCCATACTACCCTTAATCTCTGAACCTACCACAGAGCTGGATTTGTTATAAAAAGATTTATTACCGTAAATGCCGGCACTCAATTTATCAGAGATCGAAAAATCATAACCAAGGTCAAGTGAAAATAAATCTATTCTGCTTTCTGATGATGAGGATAGGTATGAAACGGTACCACTGATCGACAAACCGGTTTTATCATAGTAACCCAATGAAGGAGAAAAATAGGGCATCACTAATGAATCCTTACGCCCGCTATACACAGCATTCGACAAATAGTTGAGTGCTGCCTTAAAATAAGAATCTTTAGAAGTTTTGCTGTCTTTTTCTTTTTCCTGGGTATAGGATAACTGCATAGAGGATAAAGCAATAAAAACAAATAATATTCTTTTCATTAAAGATTGAATTAGGTTTATTTGCAAAATAGACAAGTAATTGTGTGATAAGTTTAATCTACCAGCTCATTTGCGCATCATTGCTGCTGTAAGACATATGGTTAAGACTGCAAGCGGGATTCTACCTCAATATTTCTTTAAAATAGTCACCAGCATATCAGTAATAATGGCATAACCTTTATCTGAAGGGTGCAGTCCATCATAGGTAACACCTATGGCATCAACAGGATAAGGATATTCATCCCTTTCAGGATTAAATGGAATGCCTATATATTTCGGGTAAGCATAATTTTGATATATGCCCGTCTGCGGATGTTTTAACCTTTTGTACTTAACCAGTTGCTTGAGTGCAATGGCGTTGTTATGATAGAGGTCAACTACTGTAAAATGTTCCGTTTTACCAATGATCTTTACTGCATCTGCAAATTGTTCCAATAACTGGCTATTCTTTTCCTTATAGGATCCATAGGCATTGTTTTTGAAATTAGCTATGTATACAAAATCTGTTCGTTGCATGGGTGTTATCAGAATGATCTTTGCATGGGCATTAAGACTGCGGAGTTTATTGATGATGGTGCGGAAAGCACCATACACGGTGGTATTGCCGGTATTGTTTTCATAATCACTTAACCTGCCTAATGGCTTACCAGCCCACCAATCGTTTGTACCCAGGAAAATAGAATATACATCTGCTCTAAGTAGTCCCAGTTTTTCAATATCTGCAGCTATGCATATAGCTGTCCACCCATTATGTCCCTGGTTACTGTATCGTATGTTTGGTAGTTTTTCAACTACCCTTGTCATATATCCTTTTGTAACCCTATTACCTGTTTCATTGGTATGTTCATTTAAATAAGTAATGGAATCACCGATAGCTACCCAGTTAATTTCTTTGGGATGAAAAGAACATGCCAGCCAGAAGACGGCAACCAGTAAAACATTTTTTTTCATAAAAAATACGCAAATGGTAATTATTCAGAAGTAATATAAACATAGTCGGGCATATGGTAAAAACTGTCCTGTGTTAATATGTGCAAACTTTAGTGGCAACCCAGCTACTCAGTTAAGACAAAAGAATTTTCGCAGGAGGCAGTATATTCAATACTTTTAAATGACCTGGCCAAAACATTGCACGTATGAAAAAAAATATAGTTGTTATATTAATCATGCTGCAAACGCAGCTTTTCTCCCAGGTTCAGCCCATCAATTACGCGGTAGATCCGGCATCTGTTGAACAGCCTGGCGTGCCTAAGGGCGAAATCTTGAAATTTACGTTTAACAATTCCAGGATTTTCCCGGGAACCTTGCGTGAGTATTGGGTATACGTCCCTGCACAATATAACCCTGCATCCCCTGCATGTGTGTACATTAATCAGGATGGGATCCAATGGAAAGCACCTACAGTATTTGATAATCTTATCTCAAAAAATGAAATGCCTGTTACCATCGGTGTTTTTATTAACCCCGGTCGTGTGCCTGCAAAAGATGCACAAACGGGCCTCGATCGTTTTAACCGTAGTTTTGAATATGATGGTTTGGGCGATGCTTATGCACGCTTTCTGCTGGAAGAAATTTTACCTGAAGTAGAAAAACAAAAAACAAGCGATGGCCGTACGATACGTTTATCTAAAAATGGGAATGACAGGGCCATTGGCGGATCCAGCAGCGGGGCCATTTGTGCATTTACAGCAGCATGGGAAAAGCCGAATGAATTTTCGCGCGTATTTAGTGCCATCGGTACTTATGTGGGGTTACGTGGTGGCGACCGCTATACTACCCTGATACGAAAAACAGAACCCAAACCTCTCAGTATATTTTTACAGGATGGATCGAATGATAATAATATTTATGCAGGCGATTGGTGGAAGGCAAATGAATCTATGGAACGCGCCTTAATTTTTTCGAATTATGAAGTGGCCCATATTTGGGGCGAGGATGGCCATAACGGTAAGCAAGGCACATCTGTTTTCCCCGATGTTATGCGTTGGCTATGGAAAAATTGGCCACAACCCATTCAAAAAGGCAGTTCTAAAAACCAAATGCTGACAGACATTTTATTACCTAACAATGATTGGGAGCTGGTTGGGCAAGGATATAGTTTTACTGAGGGTACAGCTGTAAATGCAGGAGGTGAAGTTTTTTTTCAGGATATACCCAATTCTAAAACATATAAAATTGGACTTGATGGGAAAATTATTACAATCAATAGTAATGCTAAGAAAGGCAGTGGTACCTGTTTTGGCCCTGATGGAAAACGCTATGTAGTTTCCGGAAATAATCAAATATTGAGTTATACGAATGATGAAAAAGAAACGGTGATAGCAGACAATCTTTCGGGCAATGATTTGATAATGGCGAAAAATGGGAATCTGTATGTTACTGCCCCTGAAGGCAGGGAGAACCCAAGTAAAATTTACCTGATACGGCCTAACGGAGAAAAAATAATAATAGATGAAGGGTTGAAATATGCGAATGGCATTGCAATTACACCTGATCAAACACAATTGTATATTACGGAATCCACTTCTCACTGGGTTTGGATCTATACCATACAACCTGATGGAACATTAACCAATAAACAACGGTATGGTTGGTTACATGTGAGGGATACAGATGACAATGCATGGTCGGACGGCCTTAAATGCGACCGGGATGGGCGTGTGTATATTGCAACAAGGATGGGCATACAGGTATTGGACCAGACAGGCAGGGTAAATGCCATTTTGCCTGTGCCTGGCGCTGAACCTTCCAATCTTTGTTTTGGCGGAGTAGATTTTAATACGATATATATATCGTGCCGGGATAAAGTATATCGCCGTAAATTAAAAGTACACGGAGCCAATGCATTTGATAACCCTGTTAAACCAGCTAATCCTAAATTATAGCAGGAATTGATTGTGAAAGAGATACTACACATCAATTGGATTTTTTCGTAAAATAGAAAATTCTATAAAAAAATAATGAATAGTGAACAAGAAATGTTGACTGTTGAAATATTCTTTGTTGTCAACATTCAACATTCCTTTCTATGCTTCCACAGCATCATATACAACAACTTTTGCCCAGAGGTGACTGTATTTTTCAATAAATGCCAGGTGAATGGGATGGGTTTGGTAAGTAGCCTGGCTTTGGAGATCATCAAAAAACATGAGTTCTGATACATGCCAGCTGGTATCTACCACATCCCTCTTTTCGGTACTAGCCAGCACACCTACATGCAGTTTGCGGATGGTTTCAATTTTAGATAGCGTTTTAACACCTTCTACTAATTGGTTACGGTCATCTATGGAATCAGGATTTTTAAGCCAAAAGAACACATGATGTACCAATTGTTTTTTATCAGTTGTAATAACAGCCATTGCTGAACTGGCAATACCCGTTCCTAAAATGGCGGTGGTTGCAATAAATTTTCTTCTGCTGGTTGGGTTCATAAAAATGTGTTGAGATAGTAAAAATACGAAAAAGAAGACTGACTATTGACAAGTTGTTATGGGGTTTGCAGTCAGGCAAAGTAGATCATTCCAAATGCATGCGTGTTCGATATTGAAATACCTTATCTTGTATTTTAAATCAATTTCGGCAGTCCGATTTTTACTGATGGGTAAATTTTTTTGTCTTTTTTTATTAGTGCTTCCTTTTCAATCATCTGCACAGCATAAGCCTGTTATCTATGAGCAGCAAAGCTGGCTTGGCTATTTCCCGCAGGTAAAATTATCAAAACACTGGGGCTTGTGGTTTGATTCTGAAATACATACCAGTGACCACTATTTTAATGGATTTTCGCAGGCTACTTTCCGTGTAGGTGGCACTTATTATAATAATAAACTGAATAAATTTACGGTGGGCTACGGGTTCACCGATTTTTTTCCCGGCGAGAACCATCAATACATTTCCATACCTGAGCATTTTGTCTGGCAGCAATACCAATGGTTCAATTATTTCAAAAAAAGTAAATTGATGCAATGGATAAGACTGGAAGAAAAGTTTAAAAACGACGTAATTGATAATTATACGAAGGCAGATACCTATAAAGTAACCTACAAAGCCCGGTATAATATTTTTTATCAATTGCCACTGAATAAAAAAGGAATAGTACCTAAGTCTATTGCGCTGGCAACAGGCGATGAACTCTACCTGTATTATGGTCCGCAGCTACAAAACCATGTGTTTGACCAGAACCGTATATTTCTTGGATTCAGTTACCAGGTAAATGCACATGACAATTTAGTATTTGGTGTAATGAATATTGTACAGAGAGATGAATCCGGCACACAGATTAAGGATAATAATGTGTTAAGAGTTTCATTCTTTCAGAATTTAGGATTATTCAAACGCTCAGAATAACTTTTTATTATGATGGCTGCTATATCAGCTGTATAAAAAACTGAAAGCATTTACTTCACCCACTTCTTTTAGGAATTAACAGATAACGCAAAATATATATTCTGTTATTCTTCAATCAATCTCAAAATTGATAAGAAAATATAGTGTCTGTTGAGGTATTAATAAAAGTTATGATTTATAATAAAGCTGCGCTACAGCACTTTATTATTTACTGCTTAAAGATAAGTTCATCAAGACTGTATTTTCCTGCACCGGTTATGGCCAGGCTTAAAAAAGCCACTAAAAATAAAGTGGCTTCCTGCCCTTTACCTGTAAAATCACCGTTATTGACAATGCATATCGCTACCAGCATGCTAATAATTAGTGGAATAGTTGCAAGTCGTGTAAAAAGCCCAATCACAACCAGGATGGAACAAAAGAATTCTGCGAAAATATTAAATCCCAGAGAAACTGGCATTGACATGCCCAGGAAAGAAATAAACTTGACCTTGTAGTCAGCAAAATGAACAAGTTTATCGTAGCCATGCGGTATCATCAACCCTGCAAATCCAATTCGCAATATCAATAATGCAAGGCCTGTTAAGATTGGCGAAGTGGTGGAAAGGAATACACGTTTCATAGTTTTTTTTTGGATGTAAGATAATGAGGGTAAAGAAAAAATTATACCCTGCGGCCTATAAGGTAGTTCATTTTATTTATTTAAAATGGGTTGTTAGAAGATGAGCGCCAGAAATGCTGTTTCTGATAGATTGATTTTTTTTATTCCGGAAGCGCTAATGATGGTAACCGCCGGACGAGTTAACATTTTACCATTTTCTTTTTCTTACCGAGCACACCTCTCGCTTTTATTTTTTCAATATAATCGGCTGCAGCCGGAACCTTACAGGCAGTTCCCTCTTTTACTACCGTTACAGTACCTATTTTTTTGGCAACAGTGAGCGCATCGGCAGTTAAGGGGGTTACATATGAACCTATTGCAATAATAAAAGCATTCATGGCCAAACGCACCCGGTTGGGGGATGTATGAATATTTTTTTCTATAGTGGCAAGCAATTTTTTTAGGGAAGGGATATCCAATTCAGGATCGGGTTTAAGGGATACAACATTACTTATTGTTGACCAGCCCGCTGCTGCAATATTTTCTTCTTTTGATTTGATCCATTCCATTCCTAATACAAAACCAAATTTGCTTCCGGCTGCCACCCAGGGAACCGTGTACTCGCTTATGTTCTGCGAAACCGCTTGCTTTACCCATGTTTGCAGATCGGCTATTGTCATTTTCTCATCATCTGCAATCAGGCCTGCTAAGTACATGGCATCTGCATTGCCGGTAGCATACAGGTCTTTGGCCAGTTGGTAATCTGTTTTGATCTTTTTTTGAATCGTTTTTAACTGTTCCACTTTCACGCCAAAAAAAGGTTCTTTAACTCCATGTTTCAGCAGTATTTTTTTGATGCCTTCATTGCCCATTGCCTGCAACTCGGCCATAATTTGTTTTACAGTCATGAGAACTTAAGATTTGTTTACAATTGAATTTTTTTTCTTGGTTTCAGTTTCGCCATTAAAATCTGAATCAACCCTTTTTTATTATGAATGAAATATTTGAAAATAAGAAAGTCAACTGCCAGGTAAGCTCCTAACACTAGTAGTCCTAAAATAAAATCGTTTGTCATAAAAAATTTTGCTTAAAAGTTCGCTTTAATATATTCATTTATTATTTAAAAAATGTGCTGTTAAATGCACATACTTTCCAATGTCAAATCACCTTATCCGGCGTAATTGGTAAATCCCTTATCCTTTTTCCTGTTGCATGGTACACCGCATTGGCCACTGCCGCTGCAAAACCAATCAATGCAATCTCTCCCATACCCTTCGCGCCCATCGGGTTAATGATTGGGTCTGGTTTGTTTATGAAGATGGTTTCAATATGCGGCACATCGGCACTTACAGGTACATGGTAGTCGGCAAAATTATTATTTACAAACCGGCCGTAACGATGGTCCATGATAGCTTCTTCAGTTAGTGCCATACCTATACCCCCGGTTACGCCACCAATCATCTGGCTGGCCGCTGTTTTGGGACTTACAATCTTTCCTGAATCAGCAATAGTTACCACCCTGCTAACTTTTACCACACCGGTTTTCG
>JANXUL010000169.1 GCA_025356235.1 Bacteroidota bacterium | reverse complement strand
ATAATGAAGCTGCCGCTATTTTAGCCTGGCAGCGGACACTCGCATTTTTCAGGGCCAATTTGAAATAATTTTCGTCGAGGCTGACAAAGATTTATACAGCTACCTTCTTTGGTAATCCAATTCAACTATGACAATTATTTTTTGCTTGCTAATTGTTTAAATCCAGTATGTTACGAACGCTTATTATTATTATTTTCTTGGGCACTTTTTTACCTGCCTTCAACCAGGAAAAAACAGATACTTTTTTACAGCAATTGTTAACAGGCAAAGCATCTCCCCTGTTACAACATGTACTGAGCAACCCCGATAGTTTTCAATACCAAATCATTTATACGGAGATTAACCGCGATGAACAAAACCATCCTCATTTTATTCATCATTACCTTCATGTTGACCGAAATCGTTATTTTAATCCCGCATCTACCGTCAAGTTACCCACCGCTTTAATTGCGCTGGAGAAGGTGAATGAGTTGAAGAAATTTGGCATTGATAAAAATACTACCATGCTCACCGACAGCTCATTCAGCGGGCAAACGGCTGTTGTAAGAGATACCTCTGCTGCTACAGGTCTGCCTTCTGTAGCGAATTATGTGAAGAAGATATTCCTGGTAAGTGATAACGATGCCTATAACCGTTTATATGAATTTGATGGCCAGCAGATATTGAATAAACAGTTATGGAAAAAAGGGTATACCGATACCCGCATCGTACGCCGCTTTGTAACTATGACAGAAGAAGAAAACAGGCATACCAATGAGATTACATTTGCAGAAAAGGAAAAAGTATTTTATCGGCAGTTGCACTCTTACAGTCAACTGTCGTTTGATTACAGTAAACAAGTGCTGGTAGGCAAGGGCCATTATAACCGTTACGATTCACTAATCAACACTCCGATGGATTTTACAAGACATAATAACCTGCCACTGGAAGACCTTAGGCAAATGCTACAGTCGGTTTTATTTCCTGAATCGGTTCCTGAATACCAACGTTTCAATATCAGCAAGGAGGATCAAAAGTTTTTACTTCGATATATGTCTGAGTATCCATCTGAAAGTATACACCCCACCTATGATACCACTGAATATTTCAGCAGCTACACAAAATTTTTTTTATATAAATCCGCTAAACAAAAGCCGCCGGCTAATATCCGCATCTTTAACAAACCCGGCTGGTCGTACGGTTATCTAACCGATGCAGCTTACATTGTAGATTTTGAAAACAAAAGCGAGTTCATGCTCAGCGCGGTAATTTATGTGAACAGGGATGGGATTTTGAATGATGACAAGTATGAGTATACAGAAATCGGATATCCTTTTTTTAAGGAAATCGGGGAGATTATTTATACCTACGATAAGAACAGGAAACGGGCGTATCTGCCTGATTTAAGAAATTTTAAGATCCGGTATAATAAAAGATGAAAGTTCACTTAAACCTATTCTCACAGATACCATCTCTGCTGTGCAACTTCTTTTACTTTATGATCGCCGAGTTATAAAAACAGCACTAACCATTTTGTAATTAATTTCAACACGGAATAAAGAGAGGGCAGTAAGTTGCACAGGGCTTTGGTTTATTCAGTAACGATTCCAAAGCCTGCATGTAAGCCTGTAGAAGCATCGTAGATTGTTTGTAGCCAGGCTTGACCATACGTAGCATAATAAACAGAGAAATTATCAACTCTTTCCTGTAAACTGTTGCCGGGAAATAGATCTTGTTTAAGTTTGGCTATCTGTATTTGTTGTGTTTCGAATTTGGCACGCTCGGCACGGAGAATTTTCTTTTCCAGTTCGGTTAATTTTTTCAGGGCTTTCTTTTCCAGCGCAGCTACATGCGCAGATAAAGTTTTATCAACCGCATCGGTTATCTTTTGCAGATGAGCATAATAATCATGTGCCAGTTTTAGTTCATTGGCCAAACTAAGCTGGTGTTCGCTTTCTCGTTTTACCAGTGTATTTGCCAGCGTTAATTCATCTTGAAAAAGATCAGCATTTGAAAAACCAAGTTTTTTTAGCTTGTTGGCCTGTTCTGATTTGAGTAGTAAAAAAGAATTTCGCAACAATAATACGGGATAAGGAATATTTACTGCCTCAAAAACATTTTTCAGTTCCAGCCAATATGCCAGTTCTCCCCCACCCCCAATAAAAGCAATATTGGGCAATATTGTTTCCTGGAAAGCCCCGCGCAGGATCACATTTGCACTAAAACGTTCTGGATATTTTGTCAGCTCCGCTACAATTTCTTCCTTCGAAAAGAGCAATCCTAAACTTCGTACTTCATACTTCGTTCCTTGCACTTCAATCCTCTCTCGCTTATCATCTATCAAATAAAATAAATTAATATCCCTGCCACCTGCCTGCACTTTGTAATGCTTTCCTAATTTTTCAATGGTAGCTGCTACAATTGTATGGGAGAAGTTTTCTGTAAGCTCTTTTTCAATAACACTTTGAAATGCTTTTTTCAATTGGGCATTATCCGGTATCAGCACAACCAATCCGTAACCGGCAAATAAATTATTCACTAATTCAAGCGTTGCCTGCTGTATGGTTTTACCTTCGGTATAACACTGTGTAAACAGTTCTGTTAACTCTTTTCCAAAAGGTAATACCCCTGTTTGCCCTTCAATAGCACGCATTATTTTAAGCAGTCCCTTATCTACTTTCATCCTGCCTACGGCACCGGTCTGTTTGGTTTCCCACGTAAGTTTTTGTCCGCCTACATTTATATAACCCAGTTCATCCAGGTCGGCATCTTCGCTGCCCATATAATATACCGGTACAAATTTGTATTCC
>JANXUL010000167.1 GCA_025356235.1 Bacteroidota bacterium | reverse complement strand
TTAAAGTAGTTTTACCATGGTCAACGTGACCAATGGTACCTACGTTTACGTGAGGTTTTTCCCTCTTAAAGGTCTCTTTTGCCATTTTTATCGGTTTTTAGTTGTGTTTAAAAAATTGTAGGTCATTTGAGACCACGGTTTTAAAATTTATTTTTTCTTTCCCTTATCGCCGCTATTCATCTTCTTCATTTCATTTTCAACCTATTCAGGGAAATCATTTGAGCCGTTAGTGAGAATCGAACTCACGACCTCTTCCCTACCAAGGAAGTGCTCTACCCCTGAGCTACAACGGCTTACTTGGTTTAGGCGTTAGGGGTTTGTAGTTTAGGGTTAAACGCCTAACCCCAAAATCCAAACCCCAAACTATCGTGAGCGGAAGACGAGGGTCGAACTCGCGACCTATAGCTTGGAAGGCTATCGCTCTACCAATTGAGCTACTTCCGCTTGTCAAAATTTGAAAATGCGACGATTTGAAAATTACGCAATAATCAAAGATTCAGATTGCAAAGAACTTTTTTCAATCATTTTCAAATTTTCAAATTGTTACATTTTCAAATTCGAAGATGTGGGCAGAGTAGGGTTCGAACCTACGTACTCGTGAGAGAACAGATTTACAGTCTGTCGCCTTTAACCACTCGGCCATCTGCCCGGAACGTGTTTGGAATTAATTTTCAACTCCAAAAATCAACCCTTATACACCAAACTCTTGAGAGCCGAAGATGGGACTCGAACCCGCGACCTGCTGATTACAAATCAGCTGCTCTACCAACTGAGCTACTTCGGCATACACAATTTTGAAATTCGGGATTGGAGAATTTTGGAATCGAGTGCACTCATTTTCCCAATTATCCTTTCCAAAATTCCAAAATACAAAGAACTGTCCCATTTTTTTGGGATGGCAAAGGTAATGGAAAACTTAATTCGGCAAAATTTTGAAATGAATATTTTCAGTCAGTTTTCAACAGGTTTTACAACTATTACTGAAAAACCAGTATTTAGCGCAACAATAACCGGCTTTCCTGGGGATGTTCGAGGGAATAAATAACCCGTACAGAGTCGTGGGGAACGATCTTGTTGATTACTTCAACACTGTCGTAAACCAGCTTGCCATTATTGCTGAATTGATAGGAAATGACCAGTTTCCCTGCCGTATCCAGGCGGCGTTGGGTAATATGGGCAAAGGTTTCGCGCTCTTTAGCAGAGCAGGCAACGAAAAGTAAAATAATTAAAATATAAATGGTGTTTTTCATGGTTATGTATAAAATGAAAAAGGCTTCCCGTTTTGAAGGAAGCCTTTTTAGTTTTCAGGCTGCTAATTTTTCTTTTTTGCGTTTTATCTGTGAGACGATAGATTCCATCGCGTTATCGAAAGACTCTTCGAAGGATTTTGAGGATGCTTTGACAAAAAAATCATGTTTCGGTACATGAACCCTGATCTCGGCAACCTTGTCTTTAATCGTGTGCACCACATTATCCAGTTTCAGGTAAACATCCACTTTCAGGATACTGTCATGAAAAGTGTTAAGCTTTGGCAGTTTTTGTGTTACATACTCTACCAATTTGTCGTCTGCGTCAAAATGCACAGTTTGAATGTTAACGTTCATAGCAACTCACGTTTAATCGGTGAAAAAATATATTTGAAAGAACTTTTCTTAGGTATTTGTCCCGTTCAGATAAATGCCAGCCGGAACAATAACAAGTTACATAAAAACCTTACACCAAAAAAATAATACCAGCCTTTTTTAAAGATTTGTGACCCCATTATCAAACTACGCTTTGGGGTGCGCTTTTTTAAAAACTTCCTTTAGTTTTTCTATTGTATTGTGGGTATATACCTGGGTTGCGGCCAAACTACTGTGTCCGAGTAATTCCTTTACGGCATTAAGGTCTGCGCCATTATTCATTAAATGTGTGGCGAAACTGTGACGGAGTATATGCGGACTTTTTTTCTGAATGGTGGTTACCTGTGTGAGGTGATGTTTTACAAAAGTATATACCGATCTGGCCTGAAGCGATTTCCCGTTTTCGGTAATGAACACAGTTATGATACCTTCCTGACGGACTGGTTTTTCAGAGATATACCGTTGGATATCTTCCATCAGCCAGGCAGGTACAGGAATAATGCGTTCTTTATTGCCTTTCCCCAGCACTTTTATCTGGGAATGCGAGGGGTCCAGTTGCGATTCTTTCAGGTTAATCAGTTCGCTAAGGCGCATGCCCGTATTATAAAACAGGAGTAATACCAGGCGTTCGGTTCTTCCTTTCCAGTCGTCTGAGAAGGTAACATGCTCGAACAGGGTTGCCATATCTTTCTGTTCTACAAATACGGGCAACCTTTTGCTGATTTTGGGGGCGACAACAGTGGTCATCGGGGTTTGTTCCAAAGCCCCGGTTCTTATCTCGTATTTAAAAAAAGATTTAAGCGAAGATATTTTCCGGTTAATGGTTTTTGAGCTGATCTTCTCCTCTTTCATCTCTGCCAGCCAGCTGCGTACAAACATGGCAGTGATATTAGATAAGGGCGGAGCATCAAACTGACTGGTGAGATAAGCAAAAAACTGCTCCAAATCTGTTTGATAGGAAATGACGGTATGCTGCGAATACCGCTTCTCAAATTTGAGATAGTCTAAAAACGTTTGTAATTGTGGGTATTGAGGTACAGGCATAAAAAAAGTAGCCTAAAGTTAGTAAACTAAGGCTACTGAAATATGTTTGATAGGAAAGACGGTTTATACGTCTATTTTTCCGCTCGCAATGTTCTGCTTGTAGATCGCTTTAAGCACTTGTCCACGGCGCACTACCGATGGCTTGATGAACGCCTGGCGTTCACGCAGCTGCAGCAAAGTTTTACTTTTTTCAAACTTCTTCTTGTACTTCTTAAGTGCCTTGTCAATGTTTTCGCAATCTTTTGAATCGATGATAAGCATAGCTATTATACCTCCTCAGGTGTTTTTAGGACGGCAAAGATAAGGTTTGATTTTAAAATTCCAAAGGAAATTCTGCTTTTGGGTTGGGAGTCTGGAATTTTGGTTGTTTTTAGCCGGAAATGGTAATTCAGCAATTGGAAATTAACTTGCAGATATGTTTACAGGAATTATTGAATGTATGGGGAAATTGGTATCGGTTTCTAAAAAGGGAACCAATATCAGTTTTTGGGTAAAATCACCTATATCGGGTGAATTAAAGGTGGACCAAAGCGTTAGCCATGATGGCGTGTGTCTTACCGTAGAAGCTTTACAGGATGGGATGCATTGTGTAACCGCCATTGAAGAAACACTTTCTAAAACCAATCTTTCCGGCTGGGATGTGGGCACAGAAGTAAATATTGAAAGATGTATGCTGTTGAATGGGCGTTTAGACGGCCATATTGTACAGGGACATGTAGATACCACGGCCGTATGCCTTGATAGAAAAGAACTTGACGGCAGTTGGGAATATATTTTTCAGTTCCCCATAACATTTACCCACCTGGTTATTGAAAAAGGCTCTGTTGCTGTAAATGGCACCAGCCTTACCTGCTTTCATGTTGGAGAAGATGTGTTTACGATTGCAGTGATCCCTTACACTTTTAATTATACAAATATTAGCCGTGTTGAGAAAGGAACGGAAGTAAATATTGAGTTCGACATTTTAGGAAAATATGTTCAAAGGAGGATGGGTGGTGTGAGTAGTGAGTTGTGAATAGTGAGTTGTCATTTTTCATTCACAACTCACTATTCACAACTCACCATTCACCATTCACGAATTAATCGCCTTCCCTTTCAAAGCCCCGCTAATGGCAACATCCATGGCCCTTTCAGCAAAAGGGCGTGTAACTTCATTGATTTCTTCAATTTTTGTGTGGATCAGGTTTTTATCATCCATCGTTAGTGCCAATTGTAAAACCTGCATGGCTCCAGCAGTGGCTACCAATTCATCCTTAGTGAGCAGGCTGGTATTTTTGGCAACAAATTTTTCTGTCACCGCTAATATCTGTTCTCCTTCTGTTCTTGCTTCTACCAACGCCCTTACCTGCATATCGTCTTTGGCATGGGTGATACTGTCCAGCAACATTTTTTCTACCTCATCATCTGTTAAACCATATTGGGGTCTTACTTCAATTTCCTGTTCTACACCGCTGCGGAGCTCTTTGGCTTTTACTACCAAAATGCCATCCGCATTAATTAAAAAACTCACTTCTACCTTCGGCAATCCTGCAGGCATTCCGGGAATTCCTTTTAAACTAAACTCTGCCAGTTTACGGTTATCTTTTACCAGGTCTCTCTCTCCCTGAAAAACGGAAATACGCATATCACTTTGCCCGTCTTTATGCGTGGTGTATTGACGGCCTGCTTTTATAGGAATTTTTGCGTTGCGGGGAATAAGTGTATCCATCAATCCACCCATGGTTTCTATACCCAGGCTTAAGGGGGTAATATCGAGTAGTAAAAAATCTTTGTTATTGCCTGCTAAAATATCTGCCTGAACTGCCGCACCTAACGCAACAACTTCATCGGGGTTGACAGAATCATTGACAGGTTTGCCAAAGAATTTGCTCACCGCCTCTTTCACAGCGGGAACACGGGTGCTGCCGCCAACCATTACGATAGTATCAATATCGTTGATGGTTAGTCTTGCATCTGCCAGCGCATTTTTACAGGACGTTATGGTTTGATCAACCAATGGTTGGATCAGGCTTTCAAATATTTCTTTTGTTATTTCCAATACATGGTGTTTCCATAATACACTAAATGAGTTTTCGCTACTTAAATGTTTTTTTGCTTCTTCTGCACGCAAACGGAACCCTTGTGATAATTCTTTATCTGCCTGCAGCTTTTTTAAAGGAATACCCAATTGTTTTATCCAGTATTCTACAATGGCCCTATCAATATCATCCCCCCCCAGATAGGTATTTCCATTTGTACTCAACACTTCAAAAATACCGTTGTAGATATGCAGAATAGAAATATCGAAGGTGCCTCCGCCAAGATCATACACAGCGATGGTTTTTTCTTCATCCTTACGCAAACCCAACCCATACGCGAGACTGGCTGCGGTTGGTTCATTTACAATTCGCAATACATCGAGGCCGGCCAATTTACCGGCATCACGGGTGGCTTGCCGTTGTGCATCATTAAAGTAAGCCGGTACGGTAATGACCGCTTTACTCACCGGGGTTTTCAAAATATGTTCTGCCCTTTGCTTAAGTTCTTTGAGTATAAAAGAAGATAATTCTATAGGTGAATAAAATCGGTTACCCACCTGTACTTTTACGAGGCTGTCTGTATCATCGTCTATCACTTTATACGTGAAAAAATCTGCGTTTGCGCTGATGTCTTTATAATTTTTGCCCATCAATCGTTTGGCACTGAAAATGGTATTCTGCGGATCGGTTTCTAAATATTGTTTAGCCTCCTCTCCCACTATGGCATTACCAAGTTCATCAAAGTGAACAATGCTGGGAACCAGGCTGCTGGTATTGTGTTCCTGCAAAGCGGTTGGTTGTTTACTTTCGGGATGGATGATGGCTACTAAACTATTGGTGGTACCGAGGTCAATGCCCACGATCATCTCAGCCTGCTGCAGGCTGCCTGTTGCTATATTGATTGCTATTTTAGCCATATGAAGTATGTATTACAAGTTACGAAGTACGAAAAAAAGGATGAACTTACTGGTAAAATTAAGATATGCTTATGCGTTAAGCTTGCGATTTAGGGAATGATTGCTTACTGCGGGATAATGAGAATTATTTTTTGACTAAGCAGCTGGTCGTGTATAGCAGGCGCATCGTTTGGTGCACCCTGTATTTTATCTATATCTTTCAACCAGATTAACAGATGATGAAGAAATTATTTTTTTTACTGCTTTGCCTGGCAACCCATATGCCAACCCAAGCACAATTAGCCAACAGGGTTACCTCCATTCCACCTTTCCGGATTTTACTGACAAGCGGAAGCTATTTCGGGTATAAAGATTTGCAAATAAATAAGCCCTTATTGCTTATTTATTTTTCTCCCGATTGCGACCATTGCAAGGATTTTATACAGACGCTGAGAGGTAAAATGGGCAACCTTACAGGAATGCAGATTATTATGGTTTCTTATTTCCCATTAAAAAGCCTGCAACAATTTAATAAAGATTTTAAGCTAGGTGAATTCTCCAATATTAAAATTGGCACGGAAGGAAATTCTTTTTTGATCCCCGGATATTTTAAGATAGGCAAGTTTCCTTTTACAGTTTTGTATAATAAAGTTGGTAAGCGCGTAGTAACTTTCAGGGAAATACCCTCTTGGGAAGTTCTGTCTGATTTTATCAGAAAATTATAAAACCATATAATTACCCTATTAAACAGATATGCGAGAATAACAATTTTTCCTGTCGGCATTTATTTTTTAACACATAAAGGGCTGATTATGAAAATGCGTGCTACTACTGAACCGCTGTTATTTACTTATACTTCAACCACATGGGTCTTACTTATATAATCATGCAATGGCACTCTAAGAAAAGGGATAAAAAACATATCAATAATGGTTAGCCTTGCCAGGGACCTAACCAATATCCAGCCGAATAAGGGTTTTTCTCCGGCAATGGTAACCACTTTCGAATAGCTGAACCATTTGGCAGGTGTGCGGGCAAATATCCCTTCAAAAAAAGTATAATAAATGAAGACTGTCGAAAAAAAGAACCACCCGAAATTATAAGGTTTATACCCCCAGTACATCACATACCAGTTCCACCCACGGAAACTGAAAAAAGCCAGGGTGAAAATAATCAGGGTATCTATAAAGAAATTGAGTGCCCGGGTACCGTCGCCTACTGTTTTCATAAAGCAAAAATAGTGAGTGGTGAGTAGTGAGTGGTGAGTTTTTTTATATGATCATTCACTACTCACCACTCACGGCTGACTTTCCTTACTTTTGCCCAAATACCCTTACAGATGACTTTGATTGAAGAATTACAGTGGAGGGGCATGATACAGGATATTATGCCGGGCACAGCAGAACTTTTACAAAAAGAAATGGTTTCCGGATATATAGGTTTTGACCCTACTTCTGACAGCTTACATATTGGTAGCCTGGTGCCTATTTTATTATTGGTTCACTTGCAAAAAGCAGGTCACAAACCTTTCGCATTGGTAGGCGGTGCTACGGGTATGGTTGGCGACCCGAGCGGCAAAAGCGAAGAGCGGAATTTATTGAGTGAAGAAGTCTTGCAACATAACCAGGAAGGTGTACGCAATCAACTGGCACGGTTCCTCGATTTTACTGCCACAAAACCGAATGCGGCAGAAATGGTGAACAACTACGACTGGTTTAAAGATTTCAGTTTCCTGAATTTTATCCGCGATGTGGGTAAGCATATTACTGTAAACTATATGATGTCGAAAGACAGCGTAAAGAAACGGCTGGATGGTGAAACAGGAATGAGTTTTACAGAATTTACTTACCAGTTGGTACAGGGATATGATTTCTACTGGCTCTACAAAAACAAAAACTGTAAACTGCAAATGGGAGGCAGCGACCAGTGGGGTAATATTGTTACAGGAACAGAATTGATACGCCGCAAAGCCGGTGGGGAAGCATTTGCGTTTACCTGCCCGTTGATTACCAAAGCTGATGGCGGCAAATTTGGTAAAACAGAAAAAGGAAATATCTGGCTCGATGCCAGGAAAACATCGCCTTACCAATTCTACCAGTTTTGGTTAAATGCAAGTGATGAGGATGCAAAAAAATGGATAAAGATATTTACCCTTTTATCCAAAAACGAAATAGAAGCCTTACTCTCGCAACACGAAACAGCCCCCCATGAAAGAATCTTACAAAAAAAATTAGCAGAAGAACTCACCTGTTTTGTACATAGCCTTGCAGAATACGAATTTGCTGTAAAAGCTTCTGAGATATTATTTAGCAATTTTACAGCAGATTTATTACAAAGCCTTACAGAGGAACAATTACTGCAGGTGATGGAAGGTGTGCCAAGTGTAGAGATAAGTAAACAAGAATTAAACAAAGGATATGATCTGATCAGCTTCCTTGCCGATACACAAATATTTTCCAGTAAGGGTGAAGCAAAAAAAATGTGGCAGTCGGGCGGACTTAGCCTTAATAAGGAAAAAATAACGGTTGAAAAAATCCAGATATTAAATACCGACCTTTTGCAGGAGAAGTATTTACTGGTACAAAAAGGGAAGAAAAATTATTACCTCATAAAAGCAGTGTGATCACAATAATCAATTGTGACCACACTGATCTAACATAATTTATGCAATCGCATCTTCATAATCGCGCTTTGCCTGCCTGCTGGCTTTTCTGAAGTATTTCCGCACATTATCATGTGCATCACCTGCCACATCTGCCAAATCATGCATTGACCTGGATGTCTGGTTACGGTTTCTCATATACAGGACTACACCTGCAGCAGCTGTACCGATAATCCCGGCAGCAATCAATATTTTTTTCATAAAATAACGTTTTATAGTTACCCGAGAAATACAATAGTTATACCAGCAGTTTGGGGAAAGTATGGGCAAGTTATTTCACAGTTTTTATCACTTTCCACATCTCTTCCGCCACAAGTTTATTTCCGGCGGGCGAAAGGTGCACACGATCTGTGGTGAGCATACCCGATTCTTTGTTCTGGGGATTATTTTTTACATTAAACCGCATGAAGCCGGCGCGGAGATCCACCAGCGGTAAATTATTCTTTTCGGTGAAGTTGCGTAACCAGTTACTATACAAATTCAAATCGCCATCCTGTTGATTGGAATTATCAGTGCGTTCACCGATAACAGCGGGTGTACAAACAATCACTTTAATTCCTGCCGCCTGTAATTTACCAACTACAGCTTCATAAAATTTTCCAAACTTCGGAAAATCTGTTCCGGTTCCACTGGAACTTTTATGCCATACATCGTTTACTCCAACATAGATTAATACAATATCTGGGTTTTGTTTTAACACATCATTTTCTATTCGTAAATACAAGTCATATATTTTATCGCCGCTTACACCTGCACCCACCAATTCGTAATTATCCTGCACACCTTCCTGTTGAAGAATGGTATCCATCAATTTGATATACCCACCGGCACGTATACCTGCCTGGGTGATTGAATCACCAAAAAAAACAACTTTTTTCTTTTTTGTAAAATTGAAAGACATAAGGATCATACTGGTTACAAAAACGGCTAATAAAATAAGCTTGTTCATATCCATCGTATTCAAATTTAATTTATTTAATAAACATCGTTCATGACAGGTGTGGTGGAAGTTCCCATCAGTTCTACAAATTCCCTTTCTTTTACCAGATAGCCGTTCCCTTTTGCGCAAAAATGGACGATCAGGTTTTCTATGCTTAACGGGTTACCTTCCGGAATATCAGCCATATTACTATGGCGGATATTATGTCCGTCAACAATAATTACCAGGCCACTGCCAATGGCTTCCATACGGTTGCCTTCTGTGATGAGCATGCCCGTATCTTCGCCCAACCCGATACCGATGCAAGAGGGATTGGCCGATACGCCTTGTGCCAATCTTGCAAAACGGCCGCGTTTTTCAAAATGCGAGTCAAAGATTACCTGGTCCATAAAACCGAGGCCGGTGGCAATTTTTACTTCTCCTTTTAAATGAGCCCTTGTGGCATTGCCTTCATAAATCATGGTACTGCTCATAGCCATCGCACCTGCAGAGGTTCCGGCTATAACAAAGTTTTCATGCTCATACCTGCTCTTCACGATCTGTAAAAACGGGGTGCCCCCAAAAATAGATGAGAGGCGTAATTGATTGCCGCCACTAAAAAGTACGCCTGCACAGTTGCCTATACGATGAATATAATCTTCGCGCAAAGCATCTTCCCGGTTACGGATATGGATCACTCCAATGTCTGTACACCCGATCTTACCAAATGCATTCAGGTAATTCTCCCCCACTTCATGCGGGATGGTAGAAGCAGTTGTGATCACCTCAATACGGGCAGCGGTACCGCCCGCTTCTTCTACAATACGGCGAAGAATTCCTAACTCAAAAAAATTAAGGTTATTATGATATATCTGCCCTTTTTCAAAGTCGGTACCTTTGTCTTCTGCACCACCTATTGCTATCAGCTTTCCTTTGGGAATACGCATGCCTGCCAATTTCGTTCCTTACAAAAATAAGCGTTTTGATTTGGTCGGCCTTACAGGAAAAAGCAATATATTCATCGTCAGGCAACCCGTGTACTCTTTGTTAACAAATGCATGCACAAATTATCAAACCCTACCCATGAAGATCGAAGAAATTAAAATATTACGTGGCCCCAATTACTGGAGTGTACGTCGCTCACAGCTGATACAAATGAAACTCGACCTGGAAGAACTGGAACAACGCCCCACCAATGAGATTGATGGTTTTTTAGAAAGATTGCAGGTCCGGTTCCCTTCCATGTATGCACACCGCTGCAGCGTAGGTACATCGGGCGGTTTTTTTGAAAGGGTAAAGGAAGGTACCTGGATGGGACATGTTATTGAACATATTGCCCTTGAACTGCAAACACTGGCCGGTATGGATTGTGGCTTTGGGCGCACCCGCGGCACGGGTAAAGCAGGGGAATATTATGTGGTATTTAATTATATGGAGGAAGATGCAGGTGTATATGCCGCAAGGGCTTCTGTACGTATTGCCCAGGCATTGGTAGATGGGGTTGCTTATGACCTGTCGGATGATATTCAGCAACTGAGGGAGATCAGGGAAGATACACGGCTGGGACCGTCCACGGGCTGTATTGTAGAAGAAGCCGCCAAACGGGGCATACCTTTTATCCGCCTGAATAAACAAAGCCTTGTGCAGTTGGGTTATGGCGTTCATCAAAAAAGGATACGGGCCACCATTGCCAGCACCACCTCCAATATTGCTGTAGATATTGCCTGCGATAAAGAAGAAACCAAAAACTTACTGGAAGCAGCAGAAATACCCGTTCCCAGCGGAACCGTTGTGAGAACCGAGGAAAGTTTGCGCGAAGCAGTTGATAAATACAAGTATCCATTAGTGATCAAACCGATTGACGGTAACCATGGCAAAGGTAATACCACCAATATTACTACCTGGGAACAGGCAGTGAAAGCTTTTGAATCGGCCAAGTTATACAGCCGGAGCGTGATCGTAGAAAAATTTATTACGGGCGTTGACTTCCGTGTATTGGTGATCAATTATAAATTCATCTGTGCCGCTTTGCGAACACCGGCTTCTGTTATGGGAGATGGGATAAACACCATACAATGGCTGATAGATGAAACCAATAAAGACCCGCGAAGAGGCTATGGCCATGAAAAAGTGCTCACACAAATAACAATTGATCAATCCAGTCAGAAAATGCTGGATGATATCGGGTACACCTTAGAAACGGTTCCGCCAAAGGGCGAATTGGTTTTATTAAAAACAACTGCCAATCTTAGCACTGGCGGCACTTCTACCGATGTAACCGATGAAGTACACCCTGTAAATATTTTTTTAGCTGAGAGGATTGCCCGAATTATCGGCCTCGATATTTGTGGTATTGATATTATGGCGGCCGATCTTCGCACCCCTGTTTATGAAAATGGCGGTGCGGTGCTGGAAGTAAATGCCGCACCCGGTTTCCGCATGCATATTGATCCGGCAGAAGGCTTACCGCGCAATGTAGCCGAGCCTGTGATTAATATGCTCTTTCCCAAAGGGTCCGACGGGCGCATCCCGATCATCGCCATAACCGGCACCAATGGTAAAACCACTACCACCCGCTTAACCGCACATATTTGCAAAACAGCAGGCCGTAAAGTAGGTTATACTACCAGTGATGGGGTTTACATTCAGAATCAGATGATGATGAAGGGGGATTGTACCGGCCCATTGAGTGCCAAATTTGTACTTCGCGACCCCACCGTTGATTTTGCCGTGCTGGAATGTGCCCGCGGCGGTTTATTAAAAGCAGGACTGGCTTTTCAAAACTGTGACGTAAGTATCGTAACCAATGTAACTGCAGACCACCTTGGTTTGGGTGGTATAGATAGCCTGGAGCAGATGGCCAGGGCCAAAGCAGTAATACCCGAAACCACGTTTAACCATGGATTTGCCATTCTGAATGCGGAAGATGACCTGGTATATGATATGCGCAAAGGATTAACCTGTAATGTTGCGTACTTCAGTATGGATGAGAACAATCCACGTATAAAAAAACATTGTAAGAAAGGTGGCTATGCAGCCGTATATGAAAACGGTTATGTATCCATTTTAAAAGGCACCTGGAAAATACGGGTAATGAAAGTGAGTGAGATACCCATTACTTACGGCGGCAAAGCCTTGCATAATGTAATGAATACACTGCCTGCCATGCTGGCCGCGTATTTGTTCAAGGATATTACCATTGAAGATATTCGTACGGCATTGAGCACGTTTGTGCCCTCCCCTACGCAAACACCGGGTCGTTTAAACCTGTTCGAGTTCAAGCATTTTAAATTCCTGGTTGATTTTGCACATAACCCCGCGGGACTGGAATTATTATGTGATTTTATTAAAAAGATAGATGGCAGTCCAAAAGTGGGCATTATCAGTGGCACGGGTGACAGGCGTGATGATGATATCAGGGAACTCGGTCGTATTTCGGGCCGGTCATTTGATGAAATTATTATCCGCCAGGATAAACACCTTCGGGGCCGCAGTGCTGAAGAAATTGTAAATTTGCTTGTCGAAGGCATCAATGAAACCAAAACCCGGGATATTCCGATTGACATCATTTATAATGAAAAAGAAGCCATCATGTTTGCGTATGAACATGCCAAACCGGGATCGTTAATTACGATCATGTGTGATGTGGTGGCAGAAGCTTTAGACCTGATTAAAGCATTGAAGGAGAAGGAAGATCTGGCCTAATTATCATACGGATAGTTAAAAAATTTGGAACAATTGGGGTGCAACCCTATTTTTGCAGCCCATTCCGGTTTTTTAGGAACAAAATGGAACGGATTGCCTGATAGTATAATGGTAGTACGACTGTTTTTGGTACAGTTTGTCTTGGTTCGAATCCAGGTCGGGCAACTAAAGGGAAAGATGAGAGTCTTTCCCTTTTTATATTTGAGTGTCTTTAAGGGGTTGCCCGCAATAACAACCGCGATACATTTTCTAAATAAGTTAATTCAACACAAAACAGGTCGCGTTATTTAAATCTTTCTCTACTTTTTTAAATTTGGTTTCTAAAATAGTACCATCTTTATACCTGACTTTTACTTCTTCACTTATAGTAATTTTTGAATACCTGGCCCAATATGATTTCTTCAGGTAACTTCGGAACTACTCTGCAATTTTACATTCTTATCATTCAATAAACTTATGCCGGATTTTTCCTTTCTTGATCTATCCTCTTTGCTGGGATTATTTGCAACAGTGCTGCTGACGTTTAATATTGTTTTAGGTATGATGTTGAGTACCGTATATGCAAGACATTCCTGGTGGAAACGATTGCCTGCATGCATTAAATAAATGTAAACGCCCTGCACAACTGGACTGCGTATGTTGCTTTGTTAATGGTGATAGTACATCCGTTGTCACTACTTGTTGACCCTGCCACAAAATTCAAATTAATCGACATTATTTTTCCCCTGCATGTGCCCCCATCAAAAATTATATGTAGCGGTGGGAACACTTTCCATGTTTGCTATCATTGTAGTATTAATTACCACATAAAAAGTGGTGAAGAAGAAAATGAATTACCAGGCATGGAAAAACATTCACCTTGTTTCCTATGGCACTGCCATATTATTTCTCATTCACGGAATGGTGCTCGACCCTACACTCAAAGACCAGCCACTTGATTTATTGGACGCTGAAAAAATGGTATCGTAAGCCTCTCTTTCGATCACATTTTCTGATCGGAATTCTTTTGTTTCAAATTATTTTATTAATCGCTAAGTAATTGTAAATGAATCGCTCATTGTTGCTAAAAGCCTCAAATCATTTAATAAGTAGTTCGACAAAAGTACAGGTCGGGCAACGGAAGGGAAAAATGAAAGTATTTCCCTTTTTTATTTTGTGATTCGACAATTTAAATATTGTTGTCTTCTATCCTTTGATATCTT
>JANXUL010000161.1 GCA_025356235.1 Bacteroidota bacterium | reverse complement strand
GATACATTTTTTTCAATTAAATAAACCTGTTGATCAAATTTTCCAAATACTCCTGTTTGCCGCTGACTACTGCGGGCTCACCATTTGCAACCGCAAAATCCCTAAGTGCTTCAAGCGAAACTTTTCCTTCTTCAAATGCTTTGCCGGTACCTTCATCAAATGAAGCGTAACGGTTTTTGCGTACCTGTTTGTAATCGGATTGTTGTAATACGGCGTCAGCTACGATCAATGCGCGGGCAAACACATCCATTCCACCAACATGCGCATAAAAAAGATCAGTTGGATCAGTAGAATTCCTTCTTCGCTTTGCATCAAAGTTGATACCGCCTCCACCAAAGCCGCCGGCCTCAATAATGACCAGCATAGTTTCTGCGAGTTCATTAATGTTATTAGGGAACTGGTCTGTATCCCATCCATTCTGGTAATCGCCGCGGTTCGCATCCATACTTCCCAGCATACCTGCATCGGCTGCCACCTGCAGTTCATGTTGAAAAGTATGTCCAGCGAGGGTGGCATGGTTTACTTCAATATTTAATTTAAAATCATTAAGCAGATCGTATTGTCTTAAAAAACCAATGACCGTTTCACTGTCATAGTCATACTGGTGCTTGCTTGGCTCGCAAGGCTTGGGTTCAATAAAGAAAGAGCCTTTAAACCCATTTCTTCTTGCATAATCCTTTGCGGTGTGCAAAAATTTAGCCAGGTGTTCTTTTTCCCTTTGCATGTTTGTATTTAACAGGCTCATATATCCTTCACGCCCGCCCCAGAAAACATAGTTCTCACCTCCGAGGGCAATGGTTGCATCCAATGCAGCTTTTACCTGTGCACCCCCATGCGCTAACACATGAAAATCGGGGTTAGTGGCCGCACCATTCATATATCGCCTATTGCTGAATAAGTTCGCTGTTCCCCATAATAATTTAACGCCGCTATCGGCCTGCTTTTGTTTGGCATACGCAACGATTGCGTGCAACCTTCTTTCATTTTCCAAAATATCATTTGTATAATCCACCACATCTACATCATGAAAACAGTAATAAGGCATGCCCATTTTAGTAATGAATTCAAATGCTGCATCCATTTTATCTTTTGCCCTTTCTACAGCATCGGTTTTCACATTCCACGGGAAGATATGGGTTGGCTCGCCAAAAGGATCGCCGCCATTACCCACAAATGAATGCCAATAGGCACAGGCAAAACGGAGCCATTCTTTCATGGGCTTACCCGCCACTACTTTTGTTTCATCATACCAGCGAAATGCCAGCGGGTTATCACTTTCTGTACCTTCAAATTTTATTTGGCCTACTTCTTTAAAAAAAGCATTATCGCCCGTTACAACTTTCATCTCACAAATTTTATAGTTAATTAATTATGCCTGTTTAATCTTTGTTTCTAATAATTGTTTCCATTCTTTGTATAAATCATTATACAATATGGACTTTACAGGTTCAATGTATTGTAAACGTTTCATATTTACAAATGCCTCTTTCTCGGTTTGATAAATCCCGGCACCAAGGCCTGCACCTATTGCAGCGCCCACGCTGCCATCGCAATCATATAATTCAACAGGTACATTGGTGGCATTTACAAAAGCTTCTGTAAACACATCGCTTAAAAATAAATTGGCCCTGCCGGCCCGGATTACATTTGGGGTTAAACCGTTTTCACGCATTATGTCCAGTCCATACCTGAATGCAAAAGCGATCCCTTCCTGGGCCGAACGAAAAATATGTGCGGGAGTATGTTTATTCAGGTCTATGTTATGAATATGCGCCTGTAAATTTGCATTGTTCAACATTCTTTCTGCACCATTACCGAAAGGCAATATGTATAATCCATCACTTCCGGCACTCACCTGCTGTGCGGCATTATTCATCTGCTGGTAACTAAGCTGCGCACCCATCAGATTCCGTACCCAGCTATTCATGATACCCGTTCCGTTGATACACAGTAAAACACCCAGCCGTTTTTGTTTTTCGGTGTGGTTTACATGTGCAAATGTGTTAACCCTTGATTGTTTATCAAAAGCCAGCACATCACTAACACTATAGATTACGCCGGAAGTACCTGCAGTAGCTGCTATTTCGCCAGGCTGCAATACATTTAAGGATAAAGCATTGTTTAACTGATCGCCCGCTTTGTACGCGATGGGGATATTTGCTGTCAGTGATAAAGTAATAGCCACATCTTCTCGCAGTAACCCATGTGTTTCAAAAACTTTTTTGATGGATGGCATGATTGAAGTGTCAAACCCGTAGTATTGAAATACTTCTTTTGACAGTTCATGCTTAGCGAAATTCCAGAATATGCCTTCGGATAATGCAGAGATGGTGGTGCTTGTCTGGCCGGTCAGTTTCATCGCGATAAAATCTCCCGGCAATAACACTTCGTGGATTTGTTCATATACAGCTGGTTCATTTTCTTTAACCCATGAAAGTTTGGAGGCAGTAAAATTTCCAGGGGAATTTAACAGCGTTGACAAACATTTGTTTTCTCCTATTGTCTGAAACGCTTTGTTACCAATAGATACGGCGCGGCTGTCGCACCAGATAATACTGTCGCGAAGCACTTTTTGATGTTTATCAATCAATACCAATCCGTGCATTTGATAAGCGATACCAATGGCACCGATATCGTTAGGTTTATATTTTTTCGTTGCATGTACTTTTACAATGGCTTCCTGTACGTGCCTCCACCACATTTCTGGCGACTGTTCTGCCCAGCCAGGCTTAAGGGAAGTAATGCCAGACTCATTTTCCGGATATTGTGCCGATGCAATACATTGTTGTGTGGCTGCATCAACAACAGAGACTTTAATAGAAGAAGTGCCAACATCTATGCCTAATAATAACATGTAATGGTTTTTATCGTAATTGTACTATACTTCTGTTGTATCAACTAAAATTGACTACAAAAAAGAATTCTTATCAGTGTATACCCCGGTATAGTTCCGAAAAGGCTTACTATATTAAACAAAAAAACGGAATCTGATGATATAAATTATAAAATATATTATACATTACTACATGAAAATATTGGTCCTGTTTGCAAGTGTATGTCTATCCTTATCCGCTAATGCCCAAAACAGTATTATACTCCAGGCCGATAAAGGAAAAGAAACCATTAATAAAAATATTTACGGCCATTTTGCAGAACACCTCGGCCATTGCATCTACGGTGGGCTGTATGTGGGTGATAATAATACAAAAATTCCTAATAAAGACGGGATACGCCTGGATGTGGTTGATGCATTAAAAAAACTAAAAGTGCCCGTTCTGCGCTGGCCCGGTGGTTGTTTTGCAGATACGTATCATTGGAAAGATGGTGTAGGACCTAAAGATAAAAGGCCATCTATGCTCAATGTATGGTGGGGTAATGTAAAAGAGGATAACAGCTTTGGCACAAACGAGTTTCTGAATATGTGCGAAATGCTGGGAGCAGAACCCTATCTCAGCGGAAATGTAGGAAGTGGTACTCCTCAGGAATTATCAGATTGGGTAAAGTATACTATCCATCCAAGCAACAGCAGCCCAATGCCCGAACTTCGCCAACAAAACGGCCGTGCCAATCCATGGCATGTAAAATATTGGGGCATCGGGAATGAAGCATGGGGTTGCGGGGGAAATATGAAACCGGAATATTATGCCAATATCTATCGACAATACGCCACTTTTATGACCAACGGCGACCCTAAAGAACGCATTTTCCGGATAGCTTCAGGAGCAAGTGATGCAGATTATAACTGGACAGAAGTACTCATGCGCGACATACCGCACAATATGCTTGATGCAGTGGGTGTTCATCATTATTCAGTGATTGATTGGAACAAAAAAGGCGCTTCAACTAATTTTACCGAAGAAGAATATTATACTACTATGCAAAGGGCCTTACAAATGGAAGAGCTGGTTACTAAACACAGCGCGGTGATGGATAAATATGATCCCAGAAAGAGAGTAGCCATGGTAGTAGATGAATGGGGTGGATGGTACGATGTAGAACCGGGTACCAATAGTGCATTTTTATTTCAGCAAAATACCATGCGCGATGCCATGATTGCCGGCACTACCCTGAACATTTTTAATAACCATTGTGACCGTGTAAAGATGGCTAACCTGGCCCAGATCATTAATGTATTACAGGCCGTTATCTTAACCAACGATGAAAAGATAATACTTACCCCTACTTACCATGTAATGGAAATGTACAATGTACACCAGGATGCCACTATGCTGCCACTTGCGGTAAGCAGCAATGATTATACCATGGGTAAGGAGAAGTTGAAAGCTGTTTCTGCTTCCGCTTCAAAAGATAACAACGGGGTTACCCATATTTCATTGGTAAATATTGATGCCCATAAAGCACAGGAAGTTTCAATTAATGTATCAGGGGCAGATTATAAAAGTGTATCAGGTCGAATATTAACATCAGATAAGATGCAAAACTATAACAGCTTCGAAAATTCCAATAAGATTAAACCGGCTGCATTTACAGATGCTACACTTGCAGGTTCGAAATTGAATTTAACCATTCCGCCATTTTCGGTTGTAGTACTGGAATTAAAATAAATTTGGAAAATAAAGAGCTTACAGAACGGCGATATATAAAAATGGGTACGCAATTAAATTAAACCTAACATTCAATTAGTATGAGAAAAAAACAATCAGGCATTACCGTTTGGAATTGGTTTTTTATATTGATACTATTCTGCCAATCCAATTCCCTTACCGGGCAAATGCAATCCATTGGTGTATTTGATCATTATGAAGACATTGGGAACCCGAAAATAAAAGGTTCCGCTGTTTACAATAGCCAGGATCAAACCTACCTTCTTTCAAGCGCCGGCAAGAATATATGGGGCAATGCAGACCAGTTTCAGTTTGCCTGGAAAAAAATAAAAGGCGATTTTATTATTAAAGCCACTGTTCGGTTTATCGGAAAAGGTGTTGAAGCACATAGAAAAATAGGCATTATGGCCAGGGATAATTTAACCACGGGCGCACGCTATGCAGATGCGTGTATCCACGGCGACATACTCAGTTCATTGCAATACCGGGCTTCTGATAAGGATACTACCGGGCAGGTAGCAGTATTATCTTATCACCCTACAGAAATAGAGTTTGAACGGTCGGGTAATACTTTTACATTTTCTGCGGCCACTTTTGGAGAGCCATATAAATCTGTAAGCAAAGACATACAGCTTAATGAAGAAGTATTTGCAGGCCTCTTTATTTGTTCTCATAACGAAGATGCCGTTGAAAAAGCCATTTTCAGCAATGTGCGTATTATCATTCCTCCTGGCAAGGATTTTAAGCCTTACCGCGATTACCTCGGGAGCCATCTCGAAGTAATGGACGTAACCACCGGCCTCCGGAAAATTTTACATAGTGCCCCCAATTCATTACAGGCACCTAACTGGACAACGGATAACAAATCCCTTATTTACAATGCCGATGGGCTCATGTACAAATATGATTTCAGTAATGGATCTATTACAACCCTGAACACAGGTTTTGCCAAAGACAATAACAACGATCATGTATTATCGTTTGATGGAAAAATGATGGGCATCAGTAGTCATACAGGCACCGGCCGGATTTCCACTATTTATACATTGCCGGTTACCGGTTCTGATAAACCTGTTATGATTACTTCAGACACTTCCGGCCACTCCTATTTACATGGCTGGTCGCCCGATGGGAAGCAATTGCTTTTTACCGGCCTTCGTAACAAAGAATGGAATATATGGTCTGTTGATATAGCCTCTAAAAAACAAACGCCCCTAACAGATGATCCACTACTGGACGATGGCCCTGAATTTACGCCCGATGGGAAATACATTTATTTCAATTCTGTGCGAACGGGCACTATGAAAATATGGCGTATGAATCCAGACGGCACCAATCAGGAACAGGTAACTTTTGATGAATACAACGATTGGTTTCCGCATATTTCTCCAGACGGTAAATGGATTGTTTATATATCCTTTCCAAAAGAAATAGACCCGGGAACACATCCATTTTATAAGAAAGTATATTTACGGTTGATGCCTGCCAAAGGTGGTGTACCTAAAACCATTGCGTACCTCTTCGGTGGCCAGGGAACCATTAATGTACCCAGCTGGTCGCCCGATAGTAAAAGGATCGCATTTATAAGTAACACTAAGTTGTAATACTTAACGACAGTTTATATCCATTTTAAATCAATAAGAAATGAAAACAAATATTTCTATTGCAATACTAATCCTCGCAATCGGCTGTACCGGTCATTCAATACATTCTACAATCGGTAGCATTGAACGGTTAGATGCGTCGCTGGATACTATTATTTCTGCAGATGCAAAAATAGAGATTATTGCCACCGGCCTCGATTGGAGTGAAGGACCACTATGGATAGAAAAAAATAAAATGCTTTTATTTTCCGATGTTCCGCAAAATACCATCTACAAATGGACAGAAGAAAAAGGCAAAGAAATATACCTGTCGCCCTCGGGTTATACCGATACAGCCAAACGTGGTGGTGAAACAGGTTCCAATGGTTTGTTGCTGGATAGCGCGGGCAACCTTGTTTTATGCCAGCACGGAAACAGGCAAATGGCAAAAATGAATGCACCCATTACTAAACCGGCAGCAAATTATACCAGCCTTGCAGCAAAGTATACAGGCATGCGGTTTAACAGTCCGAATGATGCTGTGTATAATAGTAAAGGAGAATTGTTTTTTACTGACCCGCCTTATGGACTGGAAAAAAATATGGCCGATCCAAAAAAAGAAACCCCTTACCAGGGCATATACAGAATAAACAGGGATGGCACGGTTTCCTTATTACTTGATTCAATAACAAGACCCAATGGGATTGCCTTTTTTCCGGGTGAGAAGAAACTGATCATTGCAAACTCCGATCCGGAAAAACCCTATTGGTATATATATGATGTTGACCAAAATAGTAACCTGCAAAATGGTAAAATATTTTATGACGCATCGGGTGGAGGAAAAGAACTGAAAGGTTTACCCGATGGTTTGAAAATTGACAGGAATGGAACCGTTTTTGCTTCAGGCCCGGGTGGCGTATGGGTCTTTACGGCTACAGGAAAGTTACTGGGGAAAATAAAAGTTCCGGAAGCAACTTCTAACTGCGCTTTATCAACCGATCAAAAAATACTATACATAACAAACGATATGAATGTATTAAGGATAAAATTGAGGGATTAGTAAATCATCTAACCAGTAGCTAATGAAAATATATAAAACCAAATCAGGTATACTTATTGAAAATGAAAATGCTTTTTATTTATTGACAGATGAAAACTGGGACAAATTCATCAATGATGATGCACTTTTTCAAAAAATAAAATCGCTTACACATTCACTACCTAAAATCAGTAATGGCACCGAGTTAATTATGTCTGAATTGCTTACCCCCGTTGGCAGTCAGGAGCTTTGGGCGTGTGGTGTTACTTATTTAAGAAGTAAAGTAGGGCGGCAGGAAGAGTCAAAAGCTGCAGGAGGAAGTGATTTTTATGCAAAAGTATATGAAGCAGAGCGGCCTGAAGTATTCTTCAAATCAACGCCACAACGTATTGTAGGGCATGGTGAAAAAGTTAATATCCGAAAAGATTCTACCTGGGATGTACCTGAACCGGAACTGACACTGTTGGTTACTTCATCAGGAAAAATTGCAGGTTATACCATTGGTAATGACATGAGCAGCCGTAGTATTGAGGGTGAAAATCCGTTATACCTGCCACAGGCAAAAACCTATGATGCCTGTGCCGCAATTGGTCCGTGCATTTATATAACTGACAAGCCACTTAAGAGCAGCACACAAATACATCTTTCCATAACCAGAAATACCCAACTTGTTTTTGAAGGAGCCGTTGCTGTCAGTCAAATGAAACGCTCCCTAAAGGAACTGGTATCATTTGTTTACCGGGAATGTTCTTTCCCCAATGGATGTTTAATTATGACCGGAACAGGAATCGTACCCGGTAATGATTTTACACTGCAATCCGGGGATGAAATAAAAATTAGCATAGATCATATTGGTATCCTCATAAATACAGTTCGTTAAATATGCTTCTTAATTATTTTTTATGAGAAAATGATATCGAAGTAACCGCCACAAAAATTATCCTGAAAAATGATACATATAACTCTACTCGCAATATCAATAACTAACCTATTGTACAGTGCAACAGTCGAAAGAATAAAACATCCATTTGTTGTAACCCGTACCGACAGGAGCAAAGGTTTGAAAGACTATTATATTTGGCTGATTTTATGACTGGATATAATTCTGTAAATGTGAAATGGTTTCTTGCTGGTTAAGGATCGTTTCGGTCACCACATCATTAATGGAAATGATCCCGGCAAGGCTGCCGTTTTCAATCACGGGGAGGTAACGGATATGGTGTTCCGACATAAGCTGCATACAGGCTTCAATAGAATCAGATTGTTTTACCGGCGGAAAATCTTTGGTCATAATCTCACCTACAGGTGTATTACTGGAATGACGGTCTTTTAAAATTACTTTCCTGGAATAGTCACGTTCCGTCATAATACCCATAAAAGCATCTTTTTCCATCACCACTACGGAACCAATATTCTGATCAGACATAATCTGCAGTGCTTCAATAACAGTTGTACCAGGGGAAACAGCAGTAACCCGATTACCTTTGCGGCGAAGGATATCACTTACTTTTCTCATATAATCAAATTTAATCCATAAGATAAATATAATTTTTGGCACTTACAAATACTCCTCCAATAGCCCAAAAAATTGCGTTCTGTAAATCTTTCGACTGTCTTTTGCGCCGGTCCGGTTATAAGTAGGGTGTTTCAGCAAGTGATATATAAAAAATTAATATCCAACGAGAGGCTATCCTTTTAAGCAATTATCTGTTTTAAATAAAAGTTAAGACAGTCAGTTATTAAAAAATTCAGCATAACTGTAGTATATTAGTATACATCAAAAAACAATCTGTATGAAAAAAATTCTTTTGGCCCTTACTGCGGTAGTGTGTATGGCATCATTTTCTTTTGCCCAGGATAAAAAATCAAAAGCAAAAATGGTTACCCCTGCGGTGAAACCTGTTGCTGCTACTAAAATAACCCCAGCTACAAAACCTGCCCCAGCCGTTGCAGCAAAGCCTGCTGCTACTGCCGGTAAAATGAAAGCAGATGGTACACCAGACATGCGTTATAAGCAAAATAAAGATGCTGCCAAGGCCGTAGGTCCTTTGAAAAAAGATGGTACGCCTGATATGCGTTACAAGCAAAATAAGGCTGCCGCTAAAAAGAAAGGCTAAAATATTTTCTGATTGCTTAGCTAATAAAAAGACTGCCATTTCAAAAAATATGAAGTGGCAGTCTTTTTATAATAGGTGATGAATACTTCTCTTTACTGATTATGTGAAGCCAACGGTGTAATGCTGGCAGCCTCACTCACCGCTTTCGCTGTAATCCATCCACTTGTCCAGGCATGCTGGAAATTAAAGCCTCCGGTAACGCCATCTACATCCATCACTTCTCCGGCAAAGAAAATACCGGGCTGTATTTTGCTTTGCATGGTATTAGGATCTATCTCAGTGAGTTTTATACCCCCACAGGTAACAAACTCTTCTTTGAAAGTAGTTTTTCCTGCAACGGAAAATTCCTGCGCAGTTATATTTTTAATGAGTTTATTCTGTGCTTTAGATGGCATATCGGCCCACCGGATATCAGCTTGGATATCACTGCAGGAAAGAAGGTATAGCCATAACCTGCCGGGTAAACCAAACGGGTTTTTATTACCTGTTTTTTGTGAAGCATATTCTTCACGGAATGATTGCCAATCGCTTCGCAGGTCTTGCTCTTTATAATCCGGCAACCAATTGATAAGAATAGTAAAATGATAATTACGTTCTGCCAACTGCCTTGCACCCCATGCCGACAAACGCAATATTGCCGGGCCACTCATACCCCAGTGAGTAATGAGTAAAGGGCCCTCTTCAGCCAGTTTACTCCCTACGACTTTCACACCTGCTTTCTCAACACTTACACCCATCAATTCAGTAATCTTATTACCGGGTATATTAAATGTAAATAAAGAAGGTACCGGTTCTTCAATACTATGCCCAAGCTTACGCAGCCAGTCAAACATTGCGGATTTGGGGTAACCGCCCGAAGCTATGCAAACGTAGTTGGTTATAAGTTTGGAGTTTTGCGTTTGGATTTCGAAACCATTTTCGCAAGACCTGAGATTTTTCACTTCAGACTGCATGATGATTTCCACGTTATATTTTTCAGCTTCCCTTAATAAGCAATTGATAATCGTCTGCGAATCATTCGAAACCGGGAACATCCTTCCATCGGATTCGGTTTTCAATTCAACACCCCTTTCCAAAAACCATTGGATGGTGTCGTTGGTATTGAACCAGTGAAATGCTTTCTTGATAAAATTTTGTCCGCGGGGATATTTTTTTGTGAGCTCAGGTATTTCAAAACACGCATGCGTAGTATTACAACGACCACCACCACTTACTTTTACCTTTGCTAATAATTTAGTGGATTTTTCAAAAATAGTTACCCGTAAATCCGGGTTCATCCGGGCAGCATTTACCGCACAGAAAAAACCTGCTGCACCACCCCCTATCACGACTAGTTTTTTCTGCATAAATTTATTTCATAAGCATTAGCGCAGCCATAGTTTCAATACCGCTCCAAAAATTCTGTATACGCAAATTCTCGTTCTCTGCATGCTGGTTATTATCGTGATTGGCAATAGGTACCGTTATTGTTTTTGCTGAAAGATATTTCTCAAATAAAAACAAAGGCAGGCTACCACCCATGGATGGCAATAAAACCACCTGGTCTTTGGTGGTTGAACGAACAGCAGCAATTACTTTTTGTGCAATGGGCAATTCCATTTGTGTACGCTGGGCATTATAACCCTTACTCAATGTTACTTTCGTAATCTTGGCGTATTGTTTACGTTCATCACTGGTTGGGTCTTCATGCGTAATATAAAACCCCTGCCGGCGTATATGTGCTTCTATAAGTTGTTGCTGTTCAATATAGTCAGTACCCGGCACCAACCGCAGATCAAGATTAGCTGTAGCCGTAGTGGGTATTACATTACTGGCCAGTTTACCAGTACCCGCACTCTGCATCCCATTAATATTAATTGAGGGAAGCATGATAGAATTTACCAACGACTGGTCTTTTGTTTCAGCCTGTATAAAACCCAATTCTTCTTTTAATTGCGTATCTACAGATGGAACGGCGGCCAGTGCTTTTTTTTCAGTTAGCGTTAGTGGTTTTACTTTATCGTAGAATCCTTTCACAAGTACTTTGCCATCATCATCTTTCATTGATGCCAATAATTTGCTCAGTTGTAATGCCGGGTTAGGTGCCCAGTTACCATAATGTCCGCTATGCAACGGCCGTTTGCTTCCATATACGGTAAGTTCCATTCCTGCGTCGCCCCTAACGCCAAATGAAACCATTTTTTTGCCTGATTGATGAACAGGGCCATCACAGATGATCCAGAGATCTGATTGCAGAAGTGATTCATACTTTTGTAATATCTCATTTAAATGAGTAGAGCCCGCTTCTTCCTCCCCTTCAAAAAAGAATTTAATATTATAGATGGGTGTGAGGCCACAAGCTTTCATTGCCTCATATGCAAGCAGGATTGCCATTACACCGGCTTTATCATCGGATGAACCCCTTCCGGCAATACGCCATTCAGGATTAATTTTTACCGTATTCGAAAAAACTATGAACTCATTCTGCTCTTGTAAAGGCCCATTAATGATAACAGGTTTAAATGGGTGTAACCCCTTTGCCCATTTGGTACTGTCAACAGGCTGGCCATCATAGTGTGCATAAAAGATAATGGTTTGCTTTGCGCCAGGCACCATCATTTCTCCATACACAGCGGGTGGTGCATTTTTAGTATCAGGGTACAAGAGTTGTATGTTCTGAACAGAACGTTCCTTCATCAGATCCATGATCCTGCCTGAATTTAACTGCATATCTGACGGAACGGATGCGATATTGGGAATAGACAGGAATGAAAGGTATTGGCTGATCCAGCTGTTCTCATGCTGTTCCCTGTAAGAACGGATCTTGTGGATATCCGGGGTTTGTGCCGTTGCCATGGATACAATTAATATAAGCAGGCCGGCGAAAATGGATTTACGCATCTTACTGAATTTATCCCTGTAAGATACAAAGCCTAATAATAAGAAGTATTGAGGTTAGCATTTGCTTTTTCAGCTGCTTCAATGATACTGTAATCAGATAATATCAATGCCGCGTTGCGCTTAACACAAACATCATGTTCAAAGTGTACAGAAGGTTTACCGTCACGTGTTCTCACTGTCCAGCCATCATCATCTGTGTACACTTCTTTAGAACCCAGGTTAATCATGGGTTCAATAGCCAATACCAGGTTTTCTTTCATCTTTGGCCCCGAGCCGCGTTTACCATAATTCGGCACCTGCGGATCTTCGTGTAAACTTCTGCCCAAGCCATGCCCTACCAGTTCCCTTACCACACCATAACCGTATTTTCTTTCTGTATGGTCCTGTATGGCAAATGCAATATCTCCCACACGGTTATTGATAGTAGCTTTCTCAATGCCTTTGTATAAAGATTCTTTGGTTACGCGCACCAGTTGTAATACTTCATCTGGCACCTCACCTAAAATAAATGTATAGGCATGATCACCATGCCAGCCATTCAATATCACGCCCATATCAACTGAAACGATATCGCCTGCTTTCAGGGGCTCATTATTAGGGAAACCATGTACAACTACATCATTTATCGATGTACATACATTGTGCGGGTAACCGCGGTAATTATAAAAAGATGGAACGGCTTTATGATCATTCACAAAATCAGCACAGATTTTATCTATCTGCAAGGTGGTCATACCAGGCTTCAATACTTTAGCCACTTCAGTTAATGTTTTACTAACCAGTGTTGCCGCTTCTTTCATCAAAGCAATTTCAGCCTCTGTTTTGTGTATCATCATATTATTTCGTCGCGTCATGGTAAAAAGAAACCTGCCGGGCATAGCCTGACAGGTTCATAAAGTTCGATAATTTTTTTATTAAATAGTAGTGCTCGATACAGTTTGTCTTCCCTGCACACGGCCACTCTTCATCAATCCATCATATTGGCGCATCAGCAGGTAGGTTTCAATTTGCTGTAGGGTATCTAAAATTACACCCACCATGATCAACAAAGAAGTACCTCCAAAGAATGAACTGAAACCCTGGGTTACACCTAATCTTTGTGCGAAACCTGGTAAAATACCCACGAACGCCAGGAAAATAGCACCCGGTAAGGTAATCTTATCCATAATCGACCCGATGTAATCCGCTGTAGGTTGTCCTGGTTTCACTCCGGGAATAAATCCGTTGTTACGTTTCAGGTCTTCAGATATCTGTTTAGGGTTAAATATCAATGCTGTATACAGGAAGGTAAATCCTATCACCATTACAGAATAGATAAGCATGTACCATGCATTACTATGGTCATTAAATATTTTTACAATACCCTGTGCAGAATCAATATTGGTAAACGATACAAGTGTTGGCAGGAACATGATAGCCTGTGCAAAAATGATAGGCATAACACCTGCGCTGTTTACTTTCACCGGCAGAAACTGTCGTGCACCACCAAACTGGCGGTTGCCGATTATCTGCTTGGCATAGTTAACAGGTATTTTTCTAACACCCTGTACCAAAATGATTAGTCCCATTACAATGGCAACCAGGATAGCGATCTCAATTAAAAAAATCAGCATACCACCACCACTTTTCTGCCCTTTGGCAACAAACTCCTGAATGATGGATTGTGGTAACCTTGAGAGGATACCTACCATGATAATGATAGAGGTGCCGTTACCCAATCCTTTATCCTGTATTTTCTCACCTAGCCACATTACAAACAGGGTACCTGCTGTTAAGGTGATCACGGTTGAAAAACCAAAGAAAGCTTTATAAGCCGGAAGGATGGCTTCTGCATATCCGGGACTATTCAAATAAGCAACATAAGCACCCGCCTGGAAAACAGTAACAATTACAGTTAAGTAACGTGTCCACTGATTAATTTTTTTGCGGCCGCTGTCGCCTTCTTTCTGTACTTTCTGCAATTGAGGAACCAGTATGGTCATTAACTGCATAAAGATAGAAGCAGAGATATAGGGCATGATACCCAGTGCAAGGATAGATGCCTGTGAAAAACCACCACCAGCAAACATATCAAAGATACCTAACAGGCCATTGCTTTTGGCAGATTGCTGGGCCACTGCGATCTTATTCGGATCAAGGCCAGGTAACACAATGTGGTTACCCAATCTGTAAGTAAAAACCAAAGCGAGCGTAACAACAATCTTGTTGCGCAGTTCTTCAATGGCCCAAATATTTTGTAAAGTCTGAACTAATTTTTTCACTTAAATGCAATTGAAAGAGTTAATACTCAAAAACCAACGAAGCCACGCCTTTTCTTTGCGTCTGGCAATTTACGTTAAAATTATTTGATTATTTCAACGGTACCGCCGGCTGCTTCAATAGCACCTTTCGCTTTATCACTGGCAGCATTTACTTTGAAAGAAAGTTTGGCTTTCAATTCACCTGTGGCCAATAATTTTACTTTATCGGTACGGCTGATCAAACCATTGATGTAAAGATTTTCCAAAGTAAATTCAGTAAACAAATATTTCTCAACCAGCTGGTCGATCTGTCCTAAGTTGAACACTTTATATTCTACGCGGTTGATATTCTTAAATCCACGTTTGGGGATACGGCGCTGGATTGGCATCTGTCCGCCTTCATGTGCCATTTTGCTTTTGTAACCGGCACGGCTCTGTCCACCTTTGTTACCTTTAGTAGAGGTACCACCTTTACCGGAAGCCTCACCACGACCGATACGGATTGCTTTGTGCGTTGCGCCTTCTGCGGGCTTGAGTGTGTGTAGTTTCATTTTGTATTGATTTTGAACTTACGGGGAATCACCCCTCGCGTGTTAATTTGAAAATATGCTGGTTTGGAACTTTGAAAATGAAAACAAAAATGAATCAACAGAAGCTGACTCATTTTAAGTTATCTTATTTTCAAATTTTCGAATTGCTTATGCGATTTCTTCCACCTTCACCAAATGGCTAACTTTATTAACCATACCAAGGATCTGCGGAGTAGCTTCTACTTCTTTAGATGCGTTCATTTTTTTCAAACCTAAAGCGATCAAAGTTTGTTTTTGACGCTCAGATCTGTCAATCCCGCTTTTAACCTGTGTTATTTTTATCTTTTTCATGATATCTATCATTTGTGAACTGACGACTGACGACTGACGACTGACGACAGATATTATCCGTTAAATACTTTACTCAATTTCAAACTGCGGTGCTTGGCTACCTGTATGGGTTCCCTTAAAAGGCCCAATGCTTTGATGGTAGCTTTTACAACATTATGCGGATTGGCAGAGCCCAAGCTTTTTGCCAATACGTCGGTAACACCCGCGCTTTCCAAAACGGCACGCATACTGCCTCCGGCGATTACACCCGCTCCATGCGCAGCTGGCTTAATCAATACTTTGGCAGCACCTTCTTTCGCCCACTGTTCGTGAGGAATGGTACCGTGCATAATAGGTACTTTAACCAGGTTCTTTTTTGCATCTTCAATACCCTTGGCAATTGCTTCCTGTACTTCTTTTGCTTTACCCAGACCCTGGCCAACTACACCATTCTCATTACCTACCACTACCAATGCTGAGAAGCTGAAAGTACGGCCACCTTTGGTAGTTTTCACTACGCGGTTAATGGCAACAACTTTATCTTTCAGTTCCAGTTCGCCACCGGATTTTACCTTATTTACGTTTACTTTAGACATTTATCTAACGATTAATTGTTGTTAGCAAATTAGAATTGAAGACCACCTTCTCTTGCACCATCAGCTACGGATTTAACGCGGCCATGATACAGGTTACCACCCCTGTCGAATACGCAGGTTGATAACCCTAACTCAATGGCTTTGCGGGCAACCGCAGCACCTACGAGTTTTGATTTTTCAATCTTGGTAATTTTTTGTGCAGCAATATCTTTATCTCTTGATGAAGCAGCTACCAATGTTACCGCATTATCATCATCAATCAATTGAGCATAGATCTCAGCATTACTCCTGAATACAGATAAACGCGGTTTTACCGCTGTACCAGAAATCTTTTTACGGATACGATACCTGATTTTCTGCCTTTGAATTAATTTACCCATTGTTTTTTATTTATAACTTCCGATTCTGCCGGGAGTTTGTTTATTGTTTATTATTTACCCGCTGCCTTACCTGCTTTCCTTCTCAATATCTCACCTGCATATTTCACACCTTTTCCTTTGTATGGTTCAGGTTTACGTAAGCTGCGTAATTTAGCTGCTACCTGGCCAATCAGTTGCTTGTCGATACCTTCCAGCATGATCTTAGGGTTCTGTCCTTTTTCAGTAAGGGTAGCCACTTTCAATTCTTTCGGTATTTCGAAAATGATATTGTGAGAATATCCTAAAGCAAGGTCCAATACATTACCTGTATTTGCTGCTTTAAAACCCACACCCACTAATTCAAGGTCTTTCTTATATCCTTCGGTTACACCTTTTACCATGTTGCCAACCAATGAGCGATACAGTCCATGCATTGCACGGTGACGGATCTGATCGGTAGGGCGCGCTAAAAGTACTTCGCCATCTTTTACTGTAACCGTAACATCTCTGTCAACAGTTTCCTTCAATTCACCTTTCGGCCCTTTTACAGTAACAACGTTTTCGCTGCTTACTGTTACCGTAACCCCTGTAGGAATTACAACCGGTTGTTTACCAATTCGAGACATAGTCGTTTACCTTTTAAATGTTTGATTCAATATTCTGTTCGGTGTTCAGCTCCGACTAAAAAGCTTAATTATCAGACCAGAAATTTATTACTACCAGCCCAAGCTGATGAAATTAATAGATATAACACAACACTTCACCACCTACATTCTGTGCTTTGGCCTGCTTATCAGTTAATACCCCTTTTGAAGTACTCAGGATAGCAACACCCAAACCATTGATAACTCTTTTGATCTCAGCTGGTTTTGCGTATTGACGCAAACCCGGGCGGCTAACTCTTTCCAAAGACCGGATGGCTGCCTGCTTGGTTGCCGGATCGTATTTTAATGCGATCTTGATCAAACCTTGCTTGGTATCATCTTCAAACTTGTACTTCAGAATATATCCCTGTTCGTACAGGATTTCTGTCATACGCTTCTTCAAATTAGAAGCAGGAATTTCAACCAGCCTGTGGCCAGCCAACTGAGCATTACGAATTCTGGTTAAGAAGTCTGCTATAGGATCAGTTACCATGTTTATTAGAATTAATCTTGTTCAAAATATTTTTCCCTTCTCCCCTTCACAGGGGTTTGGGGGTTACCAACTTGCCTTTTTCACGCCGGGTATCAGACCGTTCAATGCCATGTCGCGGAACATGATCCTTGAGAGACCGAAGTATCTCATGTATCCTCTTGGACGTCCTGTTAACTGACAACGGTTTTTTAACCTTACAGGTGAAGCGTTTTTTGGAAGTAGGTCTAAACCTGCGCGATCCCCGGCTGCCAGTAATGCAGCACGTTTATCGGCATATTTTGCCACCATTTTCTCACGCTTTCTTTGCCTGGCTTTTATGGATTCTTTTGCCATGTGATATTAGTTGTTTTCTTTTTTAGCATTTTTGAAAGGCATACCCAATTCTTTTAAAAGCTCGTAAGCTTCTTCATTGGTAGCTGCCGTTGTTACGAACGTGATATCCAGACCGGTAATTTTATTCACCTTATCAATATCAATTTCAGGAAAAATGATCTGCTCGGTTACACCTAATGTGTAGTTACCGCGGCCATCAAATGCCTTGTCGCTGATACCTTTGAAATCACGTACACGTGGTAAAGCAACAGATACCAACCTGTCGAGAAATTCAAACATCTTCTCACCCCGTAAAGTTACGCGGGCGCCAATCGGCATTCCTTTACGTAATTTAAAGTTTGAGATATCTTTCTTAGACATGGTAGGAACTGCTTTCTGACCAGTGATCGTGTTCAGTTCTTCTACTGCGATATCAACCAGTTTCTTATCAGTCACAGCGCCATTGACGCCGCGGTTGATACAGATTTTTTCTAATTTGGGAGCCTGCATTACAGTTTTGTAAGCGAACTTCTTCATTAAAGCAGGTATTACCTCTTTGGTATATTTATCTGCTAATCTCGGAGTGTATTTTACAGTACTCATTATTTGATTACCTCCCCTGATTTTTTAGAGATACGTACTAATTTGCCATTTTCGCGTGTGCGTTTTGCTTTTGTTGGCGCACTTTTCTTGGCATCCCACAACATCACATTACTGATACTGATAGAAGCTTCGATCTTTACAATACCACCTTTTGTGTTTGAAGCAGAAGGTTTGGTATGCTTGGTTGCAATGTTAACACCTTCAACCACCACACGGCCTTTGTCAACAATTACTTCCAACACCTTGCGGGGTTTCTTCAAGTCCTTATCATCGCCGGTAATCACTACAACAGTGTCACCTTTTTTGATGTTGAATTTGGGTTTAAATCTTGTACTCATTTTATTTGTGCTTAATGCTTAACGCTAAACGCTTTACGCTTAGCTTAAAATATTATCTTATTTTGCCTTTGCCTGCTGCGTTATGCATTCAGCGTTGAGCGTTTGTTTTCTACAATACTTCAGGAGCCAATGAAATAATCTTCATGTATCCTTTATCACGTAATTCCCTGGCTACCGGCCCGAAAATACGCGTACCACGTGGTTCATCTGAATTGTTTAATAATACAACTGCATTATCATCAAAACGGATATAAGAACCATCTTTACGACGCAACTTATTTTTAGTACGTACGATAACCGCTTTAGATACAGTACCTTTTTTGATACCGCCGGCAGGGATCGCATCTTTTACAGTAACAACTATCTTGTCACCAATACGTGCATAATCCTGACCACTGTTACCAAGAACCCTTATACAAAGGACCTCTTTTGCTCCACTGTTATCAGCTACGTTTAACCTGCTTTCTTGCTGAATCATTTTTTTAAGCTTTTAGCTTTTAGCGGTTAGCTTTTAGCCAACCAAAATCATTTTTCCTGCCTTTCACTAATAGCTAACAGCTAACAGCTAATGGCTAATAATTACTTCGCCTTCTCAACTACTTCTACCAGTCTCCAACGCTTTGTCTTGCTCAGCGGACGGGTTTCCATAATTTTTACAATATCACCAACCGTACACTCACTCTTTTCATCATGAGCATGGAACTTGGTGGTTTTCTTTACGAACTTACCGTAGATAGGGTGTTTTACTTTTCTTTCCACAGCAACAGTAATGGTCTTATCCATCTTATCGCTGGTTACCACACCTGTCCTTGTTTTGCGCAAATTTCTTTCAACCATTTTGTAAGCTTTTAGCTTTTAGCGGCTAGCTTTTAGCTAACCAAAATTTATTACGTTTGTCCGTGTTTGCTAATAGCCAACAGCTAATAGCTAACGGATTTAAACACCGATTTCTTTTTTCTTCAATTCCGTTTGTAAACGGGCGATATCCCTGCGGAGACCGCGAATATTCATTGGGTTCTCAAGCGGAGAAATTGCATGAGCGAACTCAAGTTTTTTCAACCTTAACTGATCTTCCTGGATTTTTGATTTCAGGTCAACCACGTTTAGGTCTTTTATCGTTTTGTTGAACTCGTATGTTTGTTTGTTTGCCATTGTGTCAATTTGAAATTTTATGCCTGCAAATCTCTTCTTACGATGAATTTGGTTGCAATTGGTAATTTTTGTGCTGCTAAACCCATTGCTTCTTTAGCAACAGCTTCTGTAACACCATCACATTCGAAAATGATACGTCCTGGTTCTACTACAGCAGCCCAGAATTCAGGGTTACCTTTACCTTTACCCAGCCTCACTTCAGCTGGTTTGCGGGTAATGATTTTATCAGGAAAAATACGGATCCAAACATTTCCTTCACGTTTCATAGCACGGGTCATTGCCTGACGGGCTGATTCGATCTGACGGTTAGTCAGCCAAATCGGCTCTAATGCTTTCAGCGCATATGATCCGAATGAAATGGAAGTTCCACGCTTGGCTACTTCGCGAATGCGTCCTTTTTGCTGCTTCCTATGTTTGCTTCTTTTAGGCTGTAACATCTAAATCAATTTGAAAATTTGAAAATTGAAAATTTAAAAATGTTTGTTTTATTCGGCAGATTGAAAATGATTTTCAAATTGCCACATTTTCAAATTACTACCTGCGTCCTCCGCCGCCACCGCCACGGTTATCACCACCACGTCCGCCTCTGTCTCCACCACCGCCACCTCTGCGGTCATCTCTCCTGTCTCCACCTGGTCTTCTTTCATCACCGCCTCTGCTGTCTCTTCTATCGCTCAGGTCATTTTTTCCACCTACAAAATTTGGGTTCAATTCACGCTTACCTAATACTTCACCTTTACAGATCCATACTTTGATACCAATCTTACCATATACAGTTTGTGCGAATACGTTTGCATAATCAATATCCATACGGAAAGTATGCAAAGGCGTACGCCCTTGTTTAAACTCTTCGCTACGGGCAATTTCAGATCCACCCAAACGTCCGCTCAATTTCACTTTGATGCCTTCCGCACCCATACGGAGTGTAGAAGCTATCGCCATTTTAGTAGCACGTTTAAAGTTGATACGGTTCTCGATCTGTCTTGCGATGGTGTCACCAACAATGGTAGCATCCAGCTCAGGTCGACGGATTTCGAGGATGTTGATCTGAACATCTTCCTTGCCGGTTAATTTCTTCAACTCTTCTTTAATACGGTCAACTTCCCCGCCACCTTTACCGATAATAATACCGGGTTTAGAGGTATGGATGGTTACGATTAACTTACCCAGCGTACGCTCAATAACAATTTTGGCAATACCACCTTTGTTAATACGGGCTATCAGGTAAGTACGGATCTTATGATCTTCGATCAGCTTTACGGCGTAGTCTTTCTTACTACCATACCAGTTGCTGTCCCATCCGCGGATGATACCTAACCTGTTACCAATTGGATTTGCTTTCTGACCCATATAATGGTTTTACAATTAGTTTTTAGAATCTACTATTAATGTTACGTGGTTGCTGCGTTTACGAACCCTGTATCCGCGGCCTTGTGGGGCTGGACGCATCCGTTTTAAAACACGACCTCCATCTACAAATACTGTTTTTACAACCAGGCCGCTGTCTGCTGCACTGGCACCGCTGTTTTTTTGTTCCCAGTTGCTGATCGCACTCTTCAGCAGCTTTGCCAGCGGGGTGGCATTGTGCTGTGGATGGTGTTCAAGAATAGCCAGGGCCTTCTCTACTTCCATACCGCGGATCACATCAGCCAGCAAACGCATTTTGCGCGGGCCGGTCGGGTAATTGTTCAGTTTAGCTACTGCTTCCATTTCTTTTATGGTTTGTTGTGTAGTGTTGGGTGTTTGGTGTTCGTTAAGGTTTCAATAACCCCAAACGCCTAACCCCAAACGCCTAACTTATTTATTTCTTAGTTCCTGCGTGTCCTCTGAAATTCCTGGTTGGAGCAAACTCACCGAGTTTGTGGCCTACCATGAACTCTGTTACATAAACCGGGATAAACTTATTGCCATTATGCACGGCAAATGTATGTCCCACAAAATCAGGAGTGATCGTACTGCGGCGGCTCCATGTTTTAATAACACCTTTCTTGGTTTTGCCATCAGCCATCGCTACAACTTTACCTTCTAAGTTTGCGTCTACGTAAGGACCTTTTTTAATCGAACGACCCATATTTTTAATTTGAAAATTTGAAAATTTGAAAATGTTTATTTTTTGAATGGCGATTTGAAATCATTTTCAAATTTTCAAATTGCCACATTTTCAAATTGTACTTATTTTGCTAATTTTTTTCCATCTCTGCGTTGAATGATCAGCTTATCGCTTCCCTTTCCTCTGGTACGTGTTTTTTCACCTTTCGCATACTTACCTGTTCTGCTGCGCGGGTGACCACCTGAAGCTTTACCTTCACCACCACCCATCGGGTGATCTACGGGGTTCATCGCTACACCACGAACACGTGGGCGAACACCTTTCCAACGATTCTTACCTGCCTTACCGGCAGTTTCGAGATTATGATCGCTGTTAGATACCACACCTACGGTAGCATAACAGTTACTCAATACTTTTCTCAACTCGCCTGAAGGCATTTTTAATATCGCGTATTTCTCTTCCTTATTCGCTAGTTGTGCAGATGATCCGGCACTTCTTACCATTTTACCACCCTGACCCGGTTGTAATTCTATGTTGTGGATCATTGTACCTAATGGCATATTCTTCATCAGCAACGCGTTACCGATTTCAGGTGCTACTTCATCACCGGATATTACAGTAGTTCCAACCTGTAAACCCTGTGGGGCAATGATGTATCTTTTTTCACCATCTGCATATTGTAACAATGCGATGAATGCCGTACGGTTGGGATCGTATTCGATAGATACAACCGTTCCGGCCATATCTCTTTTATTTCTTTTGAAATCTATAATACGATAATGCTGCTTATGTCCACCACCCATGTAGCGCGAAACACGACGGCCCTGGAAGTTTCTTCCGGCTGTATTTTTCTGCGGTTCCAGCAAACTCTTTTCGGGTTTGTTGGTAGTGATTTCAGCATAAGCATTACCAATTCTCCAACGTGTTCCTGCTGTAATTGGTTTGTACTTCTTAAGTGCCATTTTTTTTACTTTTTTTACCCCCCACCCCCTGGAAGGGAGCTAAGGCTTTTTTTAATCAACTTTTGCGGTAGTTGATACTACCATTCGTTATTATCATGTTCTTTTAACACTTCTCCTAACTCCCCTTTCAGGGGTAAGGGGGTATTAAATATTTGAATACAGATCTATCGTTTCACCAACGGCAACTGTTACCAGTGCTTTCTTATAAGCCCCTTTCATACCTTGTATGAAACCGGCTTTGGTATAACGTGCTTTATTCTTACCGGGAACTACAGCCGTGTTTACATCAACCACACTAACTCCGTAGAAATCTTCTACTGCTTTTTTAATTTCCAGTTTGTTGGCCCTGCGGTCTACTTTAAAAGCATACCTTCTAAGTTTTTCCTGTTGAGCGTTTGCTTTCTCAGTTAAAATGGGCTTTATCAATACTTCAGTCAGTTTCATTTGTATCTGTTTGAAACGTTTTACTTAAATTAAGCTTCTACACCTGCTTCTTCATCTACGAAGATCTTGGCGGTATTTTCAGTGATTACCAGTACATCAGCATTCATGATCTCATACGTGTTGATGTCGGCAAGTAATGAACTGGTTATGTTCGGTATATTACGTGTGCTCAAATACAGGTTGTCATTGTATTCAGGTAAGACGATCAATGTTTTTTTATCGGCCAGGTTCAGGCTGTTCATGATCTCAACCACCGCCTTGGTCTTTGGTGTATCCATGTTGATATCTTCTATCACATAAATAGCACTGTCTTTTGCTTTATAACTCAAAGCAGAGATTTTAGCCAGATCCTTCACTTTACGATTCAATTTGAAATCGTAAGAGTGTGGTTTTGGTCCGAATATGGTACCACCACCTTTGTACAGAGGGTTACGAATGTTACCTTTACGGGCACCACCGGTTCCTTTTTGCTTATGCAGTTTACGGCTTGCACCCTGAACTTCAGCACGGGTTTTCACTTTGTGCGTACCCTGACGGCCCTGGGCCAAATACTGTTTAACAGCGAGATAAATCACGTGATCATTCGGTTCTATACCAAATATATCAGCAGGTAATTCAACCGTTCTGCCGGTTTTCTGTCCTTTTATGTCTAATACATCTACTTGCATGGTCATTTCAATTAAAATGGTGATTACTTCTGGATTAAAACGATTGAACCGTTATGGCCAGGAACCGAACCACTGATCAGTATATAATTCTTTTCAGGGAATATTTTAACCACTTTCAAACCCTTCATTTTCACACGGTCACCACCCATACGGCCGGCCATTCTCATCCCTTTAAATACCCTTGCAGGATAAGATGATCCACCAATAGATCCCGGTGCTCTTGAACGGTCATGCTGTCCGTGGGTAGCTTCACCTACTCCGGAGAAACCATGGCGTTTTACAACACCCTGGAAACCCTTACCCTTGGTGGTACCAACTACTTCAACATCATCACCCTCAGTGAAAATGTCTACTGTAATGGTTTCACCTAATGCTTTTTCTATGGAATAGTTACGGAACTCTTTTACGAATTTCTTAGCTGCAGTTTGCGCTTTAGCGAAGTGGTTGAGTTCAGATTTTGTGGAGTGTTTTTCTTTCTTGTCACCGAATGCCAGTTGCAATGCGGTGTACCCGTCAGACTCTGCAGTCTTAACCTGGGTTACTGTACATGGGCCAGCTTCTATGATTGTACAAGCTGTTTGCTTGCCATCTTCGGAAAAGATGCTGGTCATCCCGATTTTTTTACCAATAATACCTTTCATCGTTTGCGGTTTATAGCCCCGCGTGGTTGTGAGGACATCCCGATGATGAAATCGGGATTCAATCCTTGTTTTCTAGCGACCTTTTCCGTTGTTTCCCGAAGTAAATTCGGAATGGGAAGTACCGATAGCAAACAAACCTCGAAGGGCCTGTTTATATGTTATGATCGCAGATTTTTATGATTTTGAAAGTATTGATGATCAATTCTTTCAATTTCGATCCGGACCGTTATTTCGAACCAGAGCTGCTTTCTCAGTAAAGATTGGCAGATGATTATATTATTAAGAACTAATGCTTGTTACCCTGCGGCTTGAAGCTTGTGGCTTATCAGGCCTTGATTTCAACTTCCACACCAGAAGGAAGATCAAGCTTACTCAGCGCATCTACCGTTCTTGAAGAAGAAGTATAGATGTCCAATAAGCGCTTGTGCGTGCACAATTGAAATTGCTCACGACTCTTCTTATTAACGTGCGGTGAGCGCAGAACAGTAAAAATTCGCTTATGCGTAGGCAAAGGAATGGGTCCTGTTACGACTGCACCTGTACTGCGGACAGTTTTTACGATCTTTTCAGCAGATTTATCTACCAGATTGTGATCGTATGATTGTAATTTGATCCTGATTCGTTGAGACATAGTCAAAACCCAATTTTCTGATTGGGGTTGCAAAGGTAAGAGCCTGTAACTGAACAGACAAGTATTTAAAAGGATTTTTTGTGAATTTCCTAAATAAATACCGAGAAATATACCCAAAACCGGGGCAACTGAGGGTTTATCCACATTTTTGGAATATCCAAGGCCTTGTATTTCCAGAAAAACTATCCCTCGTAAACAATTTTCCCTGGATTGGGAAGTTTACGTTACCGGATTGGTGGCAGTATATAATAGTCACGTCTCTATAAACCATATATTTAGAAGTTTTCAATTCAATCATTTTAATAATTTTACGGCAACACTTATACAATGGCTAAAAAAAATACGGTAAAAGCGCCCATTAAACCGGAAAGTATCACCAACCTAAAAAAAAGCCAAACGTTTTCGTCCAGGGTTTCTGCACTTATTCCAGTTATATTTTGCCTTATCTATTTAGGTGTTCATTTTATCCCGGATTTTGGTGCCTATGATGCAATGGGATCGCAGTGGCTGTATATAGTAATTATTGATTTTATCGTGATTATCTATATTCTTTCCCAGAAAAATACATACGATTTAGCTGCCGCTACCCTCTTTAGAAATATTTTTTCGAAATTATACCTTGCCTTTTTTGTTTTGGCAGGGCTTTCTTCTTTTGTAGCCATCAATCCAACGGAATCTTGGGTATGTTATGTACGTATTATTGCCACCATCATCGCTTATTTTAATATCAGCATACTACTTAATGGCCGTTCGGATCTTTTTAAATGGCTGGCGCAGATACTTGGTGTGATATTGTTAATTGAATCGGTACAAACCATTTCGCAGTTTTTAGATGGCGTTGGCACAATGCAG